>JANOYK010000760.1:0-7862 GCA_031428855.1 Burkholderiales bacterium
GGTCAACAGTCAGTTGACCCAGCCGGCGGCTGCGGCGCGGCCACGAAGCCGAACCGCTGAGGTAAACCGGCGCGTGTGACCGGATGCACCGGCACGCGTGTGCCGCAAATCTCCCAGAACAATACGCCGGAGAGTGGCTCCAGAAGCCATTCTTCAATCACATCATCATCAAGAACCGCTCCTGCCAACGGTTTCAGGCCGGTGAGAAATACAGAATTGTCGCGGTCGTCAATCAGCGCCGGGCCTTGCGCGGTCTCCAGAATCGCGGCGGCGTGCTCGTCAATCCACACGGCAATCACCCGTGTCACTGCTGCGCCGGTGTGCAGCAGCGGCATGCCGGCCGGCTGCAAGCGCGCGACAAACGGCGTGCATTCGAGCTTGAAGAACACGCGCTGCGGGCCGTTTTGAAAATACCAGCGGCCTGCCGCGTCACACGCAGTGTTGCGGCCAATGAACTCCACCACTGCGGCGTTGCCGATGGTGTCAAAACGCCCGCTGGTTTCGTAATCACGCGCACGCACGCGGTAGTGTCCGCGCGCGTCAAGCAGCAGCCAGTTGTAGACATCGGGCACGTCCGGCCATTTCGCCATGGCGGCGATGACGGTGGTGTCGAATGTCATGGCCGTGTTTCCAGGGAAGTTAGGGCAGAGTGTTACAGCAGCGGCGGCACTACAGCGCGTAGTCCAGCCTGAACGCGGCGCTGGCACCGGGCGGGGTGTAGTCAATCGGCATGAAGCTGCCATGTGCGCCGCCATTGGCCGCGTCGCGCACGCTGCCGGTGACGAGAATCTCCCACGATTCGGCGGTGTCTTCGCCGAGCTTGCTGGCGGCGTTGACTTCGGCACCGAACACGTCGGCATCACCGATGCGCAGCACATCGCCAAAGCCCAGTCCAATACACATCAGGATCTGTTCGGCGGCAGCGCGGGTCTGGTTGTAGCTGTGGCAGGCGCGCTGCATATTGATCGCCGCGGTAATCGCTTCATCGACGTTGCGAAAAATCACCAGCATCGAATCGCCTTCGAGCTTCAACAAAATGCCGCCGTGCTGCTCGATCACCGGCACCAGGATGCGGTGCGATTCATAGATGGTTTGCAGAAAATGGATGATGCCGAACTCATCGACCTGGCGCGAAAAACCGGACAAGTCGGTGAACATCACGGCCCAGCGCTCGCCGAACAAGTCCCATATTTTGCGATCCACCAGGGCTTTTTCCGCGCCCGTTTCGAGGCGCGAGCGGATCAGTTTTTCAAGCCGGTCTTGCGAGGCGCTGGAGGCGATTTGATAGGTGAAGGGCATGGGCGGGTCCCGGTGCGGATACTGGTGTCAGGTTCAGTCCGGCTGTGAGCGCGGGTCAACAGATGATCCAAGAGTGGCTCTCAGAGCGGTTCTCAGTACGTTAGTCTGAATCGCTCTCAAAACGGCAGCACCGCATCCGGTTTGGCTGTCAGCAGCACACGGCGGAAATCAGCCTGCACCCGCACCAGCGCCGCCTGCGTGTCACCTTCAAACCGCAGCACCACCACCGGTGTGGTGTTGGACGCACGCGCGAGGCCGAAGCCGTCTTTGTATTCGACCCGCAAGCCGTCAATGTCAATCACCTGCTGTGCATCCGGAAAACGCGCCTCGCGCTGCAGCTTGGCAATCAACGCGAAATTTTCGCCCTCCTCGAGCTTCAATTGCAGTTCGGGTGTCGATACCGAATCGGGCAGTGCGTCGAGCACCGCACTCGGGTTGGCCGAGCGCGACAAAATTTCGAGCAGGCGCGCGCCGCAATAGAGCGCGTCATCAAAGCCATACCAGCGCTCCTTGAAAAAAGTGTGGCCGCTCATTTCGCCTGCGAGCAGCGCGCCGGTTTCTTTCAGCTTGGCCTTGACCAGCGAGTGGCCGGTTTTCCACAGCAGCGGTTTGCCGCCGTGTTGCGCAATCCACGGCCCCAGGTTGCGCGTGCATTTCACGTCATAAATAATGGTGGCACCGGGATTGCGTGACAACACATCAGCCGCATAAAGCATGAGCTGGCGGTCCGGGTAGATGATGTGGCCGTCTTTGGTGACGACGCCTAAGCGGTCGCCATCGCCGTCGAAGGCGAAACCGAGTTCGGCGTCGCCATTTTTCACACAGGCGATCAGATCGGCCAGATTTTTCGGCACGGCCGGGTCGGGATGGTGATTCGGAAACGTGCCATCGACCTCGCAAAACAATTGCGTCACGGTGCAGCCCATGCGCTCGAACAACTCGGGCGCGAATGCACCGGCCACGCCATTGCCGCAATCAATTGCAATCTTCATCGGGCGCGCGAGCTTTACGTCGTCCAGCACGCGCGTGAAATAGGCGGCGCGAATGTCGTGCGTGCGCAGCTTGCCGGCCCCGCTGCTGACATTGCCGGCCTCGATGCGTTCGCGCAGCGCGGTGATGGCGTCGCCATGCAGGGTCTCGCCCGCGATCACCATTTTCAGACCGTTGTAATCGGGCGGGTTGTGGCTGCCGGTGACCATCACGCCTGAGGCAGACGGCCCCAGCGCTTGCGCCGCGTAGTAGACCAGCGGTGTGGCGACCTGGCCAATGTCCACCACATCCACACCGGCAGCGCGCATGCCGTTGCCGAGCGCTTCGATCAGCGCCGGGCCTGAGAGGCGGCCATCGCGGCCAATCACGATTTCGGTGACCCCGCGCTCGCGCGCGACGCTGCCGAGGGCGCGGCCAATCGCTTCAACGATGGCGGGCGTCAATGTTTTGCCAACGATGCCGCGAATGTCGTAGGCCTTGAAAATTTCTTTGGGGAGCATGATGGAGCGGCTGCGTGAGAGTTGAGGAGGAAGTCGGCGTCTGAGCAGATCGAGCGGGGCGCAACGGCGCGGCTGCCGCAGTTCAAGGGTGCTGCGAAAAAAAATCGAGCAGGCGGCGAGGCAGCCACCCAATGTTACCCGGCGGCAAGAGGCCGCGCGCGAAGCCGGCGTGGCCGCCGTGGGCGGGTTGCTCTAGCGTGACCTGCGGTGACACATCCACTGCGACCGGCAACGCTGCGGCCGGCAGGAACGGGTCGTTGCGCGCGTTCAGAATCAGCGCCGGCACGGCGATGTGGCGCAGCCACGGTTTGGCCGAAGCGCGCGCCCAGTAGTCTTCGGTGTCGCGATAACCATGCAGCGGTGCCGTGACCAGATTGTCGAAGTCGTACAAGTCGCGCGCGCGCCACAGCGCTGCGGCGTCAAACAAGCCGGGGTGCTGCAACAATTTGGCGGCTCCCTTTTGTTTGAGTGAGGCGAGGAACATGCGCGTGTATAGCATGTTGAGGCCGCGCCCGAGCGCATGCCCGGCGGCCGTCAGGTCGAGTGGAGCCGATACGCTGGAAATGGCTCCCACCAAGGATTTCGCGGCGATGCCTTGCTCGCCCGCCCATTTGGCCAGGGCGTTGCCGCCGAGTGACACCCCGGCTGCATAGAGGCGCGGCGGCGCAGTTGCTGCGCGCGCATCGCGCGGGCGCTCAGCCAGGCGTGTAACCAAGCGCCGGATGATCCAGTCGATCTCCATCGAATCGCCCGAGTGATACGCGCGCGGCAGCAGGTTGGGTTCGCCCGAGCAGCCGCGAAAATGCGGCACGCAGCCGTTCCAGCCGCGCGCCGCAAGTGCGCGCATCAGCGCCAGCGAGTAGTGGCTTTGCGAGCCGCCTTCAAGACCGTGAAACAGCACCACCAGCGGTGCGCCCGCGACCCACGGCAAAAAATCCACGTCAATGAAATCGCCATCAGGCGTGCCACCCGCACCCAGCGTGGCCCAGCGCTCGCGTCCATAGCGCACCAGCGCATGGCGGCGGCTGGCCAGCGCAGGAACAATGGTTTGGGCATGCCCGCCCGGCAGCCACCACGATGAAGAATAGGTTGATGCGCTCACTAGGGCTGTGGTCAATCCTGCGCCACGCCGGGCTGACGCAAGCGGAGCAGTTCAACACCAGGGCGGTGCATCGGCGCGGCGCAACCGGATCGCTGCATCGCATCGGGCTGCGCTAATGCAGCGTGTTGGAGCGCTGCAACGGTGATGCGTCAGCGGCCGGCTGCGCGCCTTTTTGCGGCGTCGGCGAAGCGTGATGCACCAGCATGCGCCAGCCGCTGCCGGTGCGCACGTAGACGTTGGTGGCCACCACCGGGTTGGCCGGGCGCGGCTCGCCCTGCACCGAAATGAACTCATGCACCGAGTGCGCCGCCATCATCATTGCCTGCGTCGCCACCACCTGGCCAACATACACCGACAACCGCGCGCCGCTGACAAACATCTGCCGCCACATCTCGCGTATTGCCGCCAGCCCGGCAATTCGCGCGCGCCCCGGGTGAACGCACAGCACGTCTTCATCCTCAGCCCACACCGCCATCATGGCCTCAAGGTCGGCACGCTCCAGCGCGTCGTAAAACGCCGCTTCGCAGTCTTGCGGGGAAGGGAATATTTTTGGGGCGCTCATGGTGTGACGGACGATGTTAGCAAATCGGCCAACGTATCAAATTGCGCCAGCACCATTTCCGGCGTCATCTCGCGCATGCATTTGAAATGGCCGAGCGGACATTCGCGTGCGAAGCAGGGGCTGCACGCGGTTTTGAGATAGATCACGCGCGCGGCATCGGACAGCGGCGGGGTGTGCTCCGGGCTGGACGAACCAAACAGCGCCAACTGCGGCGTGCCGAGCGCAGCGGCGACGTGCATCAGCCCGGAGTCGTTGGTAATCACCGCGCGGCTGCCAGCGATCAGGTTGATGGCGTCGTCGAGCGAGGTCTTGCCTGCGAGGTTGATGGCCGCGCCGTTTGACAACTGCTCGATGATGAGGCCAGTGGGCACGTCGCTCTGCGCGCCGAGCACGACCGGGGTGTGGCCGCGTGCTTTCAATTTGCTGGCTACTTCGGCAAAGTATTCAGCCGGCCAGCGCTTGGCTGGGCCGTACTCGGCGCCGGGGCAGAGCGCCACCAGGCTTTGTAAAGGCTTCAAGCCGAGATTGACCTTGGCGGCGATGACGCGCAGCGGGTCGGCCATCAGGAACGGCGCGGTCAGGCCCGGCGGTAACTTGCCAGGTGTTGATGCGCCAACGGCTGATGTGCTTGCGGTTTCGCCGCCCGCTGTTGCTGACGCCGAGGAAGCCGCTGACGCGGAACCGGGCAATTGAGGCGCTACCTCGCCCGGCAATGTTGCATGTGCCTTGCCCGGCAACTCGGCCAAGCGCGCGTAAAACTGTGCCATCGGCTCGCGCGCCGCGCCCTTCTTTGGGTTTTTGTGGCGCACGTCGATCAACCCCACGCGCGCTTCGCCGGCGTAGCCGACGCGCACTGCGATGTCGGCGAAGAACGGCACCAGCGCTGATTTCCATGAATTGGGCAGCACGTAGCTTTGTGCGTACTGCGCTTGACCCGCATCGTTGCGGCGCAGCGAGCGGCCGAGCTGCCAGCGTGCTTTGAGGTCGAGCGCACCGTGGCGGAAATCGGCTTCGATCACGCGGGCGACTTCGGGCATGCGGCGGAACACCGGTGCCACCGCTGGCACGGCGATCACGTCAATCGCAGCGCCGCTCCTGGTTTGCAGCAGCGAGAGCAGCGGCTGCGCCATGATCGAATCGCCCAGCCAGTTGGGTGCGACGATGAGAATGCGGCCCACCGGTTTGCGCGAATCGTGCTGGCCCCCTGCCTGACCGGGCGCCGTCACGGTGCGCTCCTTGGGTTGCCGCGCGGTGGTGCAAACATGGAGCGCGCCCGCGCGCGCCTACGCGGCGAGCTTGGACAAATCGGCGACGCGGTTCATCGCCGCGTGCAGCATGGCGAGCAGGCCGAGCCGGTTGGCGCGCAGCTTCGGGTCTTCGGCGTTGACCATCACACCTTCAAAGAACGCATCGACCGGCGCTTTGAGCGCGGCCAGCGCCTTGAGTGAGGCGGTGTAGTCGCCGCGTTCGAACGCAGCGTCTGCCTCAGGCGCCACCTTGGTTAACGCCGTGTGCAGCGCCGCTTCAGCCGCTTCCTTGAGCAGCGCCAAATCGACGCGCGCTTCGACCATACCCTCGGCTTTTTTCAGAATATTGGCGACACGTTTGTTGGCTGCCGCGAGCGAAACCGATTCGTCGAGCGCAGCAAACACGCGCACTGCGGCCAAGCGCTTGGGCACCTCTTTAAGCTGATCCGGTTGCAAGGCCAGCACCGCATCGACCTCCTGCGCCGAATACCCTTGCTCACGCAGTTGGTTGGCGAGACGCTCAAAAATAAACTCGATCACCTTCGCAGAGGCGCTGCCATCAACGGCCTGCGCAGCAAAGGCTCTGAAAGCCGCTTCCACCAACGCTTTCAGGCTGATAGCCAATTCCTTTTCAATCAGAATCCGGATCACGCCCAACGCGTGGCGGCGCAGTGCGAACGGGTCTTTATCGCCAGTCGGCACTTGGCCGATGCCAAACAGGCCGCACAGGGTTTCCAACTTGTCGGCCAGCGCCGTCACGGTGCCGGTGCGGTTGCGCGGCAGCGTGTCGCCGGCGAAGCGCGGCTTGTAGTGGTCTTCAATCGCAATCGCCACACCGTCACGCAGGCCCTCGTGGCGCGCGTAGTAGCCGCCCATGATGCCTTGCAGCTCGGGAAACTCGCCCACCATGTCAGTCAGCAAATCAGCCTTGGCCAGCAATGCGGCTTGCTGCACTTTGCTATCGAGCACATCGAGGTTGTCCTTCGTCTGGACCGTGTAGGGCAGCACCGCCATGCGCATTTGATTGACGATGGCGTGGCCAATGGCGGCGACGCGTTCACTGCGCTCAGCTTGGGTGCCCAGCTTGTTGTGATACACCACCTTCGCCAAACCGGGCAGGCGTGATGCGAGTGTCTTCTTGCGATCCTGATCGAAGAAAAATTTCGCATCGGCCAGGCGCGGGCGCACCACGCGCTCGTTGCCGCCAATCACCCTGGAAGGATCGGCCGGGCGGATGTTGCTGACGATCAGAAATTGGTTGGTGAGTTTCTCCGCTTGATCCAGCAGTGGAAAATATTTCTGGTTCGCCTTCATCGTGAGGATGAGGCACTCCTGCGGCACATCAAGATAGTCGGTCTCAAATTGACCAACCAGCACATTGGGCCGCTCGACCAGCGCGGTGACTTCATCGAGCAGGGCGTCGTCATCCACCGGTTTGAGAGTCGCACCCGTCTTTGCCCCGGCCTGTGCGGCGGCAGCGGCGATCTGGCGCACGATCTCCGCGCGGCGTGCGGTGAAGCTTGCGATCACCGCGCCTTCGTTCTCCAGTTGCGCCGCGTAACTGTCAGCGTTCTTGAGGTTGATCGATGCACTGCCAGCTTCAAAGCGGTGGCCATGCGTGACGCGGCCAGCGGTGAGGCCGAGTGCGGTGATCGATACGATATCCGCGCCATGCAACGCCACCAGCCGGTGCGCCGGGCGCACGAAGCTGACGCTGCTCCAGCCCGGCATGGCGCAATCACGTTCCAACTGATAGCTCATCACTTTTGCAATCGGCAGTTTGGTGATCGCATCGTCGAGTGCTTTTTGCAAACCTTGCGCCAGCGACGCGCCTGCGGCGACGCTATCAAAAAACAGCGCCTCGGCTTTGCCATCGGGCGCGCGCCGCAGTGAGGCAGCCGCTTCCGGCCCGGCACCGAGACTGGCGAGTTTTTTGAGCAGCGCCGGTGTTGGCTTGCCATCTGGGCCCAGCCCCACTGAGGCCGGCATCAGCTTTTGCGAGACCGGTTTGTCGGCTGCCGCTGCCGCCACATGCGTGACATGCGCAGCGAGCCGGCGCGGCGTGGCGAAGGCAATGACGGTGGATCCATCAGCGAGCAAGCCTTGCGCTTTGAGCGCGGCGGCCAGTAGAGCGGCGAACGCCTCACCCAGCTTGTGCAATG
>JANOYK010000761.1:0-2248 GCA_031428855.1 Burkholderiales bacterium
CATGATGCGATGACGATTGGCATTGCGGCGTTTCGCGCGCCGGCGGAGTTGCGGCTTGGCCGGATGTTGTTGCAACCGTTTCGCTCAGCGCGCGTGCCTGAGCGCGTTGGTGCGAGCGACTCTTAGCCGGTGAGGCCGGTAGAACCGCTTCTGGAGCGATTCTCCGGGCTATACATAGCCACCACTTTTTGCAACGTGCGTGTGCCGTTGCAGTGCCGGGCTACTTCTTGGCGTCCTTCTTTTCCTGCACCAGCATCGCTTCGCGCGGCTTTAGCACTTCGTCAAACTTTGTTTTGGCCATCAGCAGCGTGAAAGGGCCGAGGGCTTTTTCGCGGGCGATGCGGGCGTTGAGAGCGGCGGTCTGCTCGGCGAAGGCTTTTTCGCGCTTGGTCTTGTCTTCCGGCTTTTCGTTTGGCGGTGCGCTCGGCGCGGGGCGGCTGATGTCGCCTTGCACCGTGATCTGGACGCGGTAGCGGGTGCCTTCGAGGCTGCCCACCTTGATGCGATAGTCGATGCCGTCGAAGGTGCTGGCGATGATGTCGCCCGTTTTGTCAGCGGCGGCGCCGGTGCCTGCTGCGGTGTCGGGTGCGGCGATGTCTTCGAGATCGAGTTTGGCGAGGGCGAAGGTGGCGTTGTTGGCGCGTGATTGATCGAGGCCGCCGGCTGTGGCACTGCTGCCTGGGCCGGCCGCTGGGTGGCTGGCCGCCGTGCTGCTGGCCGCCGTGGGGCGGCCGGCCTTGGCTGCGGCGGCGGCGGGTTTGGCCGGTTTGGCTGCTGTGGCGCTGCCGCCATCGAGTTGCCACGGCGTCTCCAGCAGGGCGCGCTCGATGCGGTAGCCGCCCTCGGGCAATTTGACTTCGAGCGACTTGATGTTGTCGACCACCACGCCTTCGCGTGCGATCCAGTCGGACGCATTGCTGCTGGCTTGCTTTAACGGGTCCGCCACTACCACCACGCGTGCGGGGTCGGCGGGGAGCATGACGTAGCGGCCATCGCCTTGCGCTTTGGTGGCGTCGCCTTCGGGTGCGGTCTTGAAATACTTTTTGCCGAGCCAGAGTTCGGCCAGGGTTTTGCCATCGGTGCCGGCAAACACCAGTGCGGTGGCTGCGCCTTCGGCGCTCGATGGCGCACTGCTCGATGGCGCGGCGGCGGCGGGCACCGGCGCACCAAGCTGCATGCGCGCGCGCTCGTTCTCGCCAATCGCCTCAACCTGCCCGGTCTTGAGTTCAATCGCCTTGACCACCAACTCGCTTACCTTGTCGAGATCAGCGGCGAAGCCGCCGCGCTCGTTGATGACCCAGCGCTCGTTCTTTTTTTCCAGCGTTAGCGTGGCTTGGGGCGCGCGGATGGTGATGCGCGCGACTTCAGCGGCCTTGAGTTGCAGCAGGGGCTGGCCCAGTTTGCTGCTGCCCGCAGCCGGTGTGGTTGCGCCTTGATCGCGCAGGGTGACTATCGCGCCCACGCCCATGACGAGCGCGAGCAGCGCGAGGATGACGGCAATGCCTTTGTTCATGCTGTGTGCCTCCGCTTACGCGCCGCGCGGGTTTGCGCCGCCGGTGCGGCTGCCGCTGGCGCGGCGCTGGCGCAGCAGTGCCGCGCCGATGCCAAACAGCGCCACCAGCAGCGGCACGATGACGATGTTGGCGGCCTTGGTCCAGAACTGCAGGGCCTCGGCATCCTGACGCAGATTTTTGCGCAGCTCTTTTAATTCACGCCGCGTGTCGAGGGTGCGTTTTTTGAAGCGCTCCACTTCAGCCTGCTGCGCCGGGGTGAGGATCTGCGCCGACTTCTGCGCGCCCGATTGCTTTTGCAGGCCCTGCATTTTTTCGGTGGTCTGCATCAGGTCGTCTTCGAGCGATTTGATCTTGCTGAAATATTGCTTCTGCGCATCGGCCTCCATTTCACGCACCACGGTGAGCGGGCGGAAGATCGATTGGCGCGTGCGCAGCGACGACAGGTCGTCTCCCGCAGCGGCCTGCTCGACCAGGCCTTGTGCGAAGGCGAGGTTGCCGTTGGACGGTGTGACCACGCGCTGGCCGAACAGGTTTTGCACTTCGACGGCTGCGCCGTCGGCGAGCATGTCGGCGTCGGCTACCAGCACCACGGTGTTATCGCTGGCGGATTCCTTGAGCTGGGCTGCGACGGCCGGTTTCGCTTCCGGTTTTGCGTCGTCTTTTGCGCCGGGCTTGGCTGCCGGTTTGCCCGCATTTCTGCCAGCGGGATCCTCCGGCGCGCCTTCCGGAAACGC
>JANOYK010000762.1:0-1801 GCA_031428855.1 Burkholderiales bacterium
CACGCGCAAGAACACCAAAGACAATTCGCCCGCCGTCATCAACATGGAGTTGGTGCTGGGCAACCGCATCGACATCAACGTCGCGGCCAAAGGCGGCGGCAGTGAGAACAAATCCAAGTTCATCATGATGAATCCGTCCGATAGCCTGACCGACTGGGTGCTCAAAACCGTGCCGACGATGGGTGCGGGCTGGTGCCCGCCCGGCATGCTCGGCATCGGCATCGGCGGCACCGCCGAGAAAGCCATGCTGATGGCCAAAGAAATTTTGATGGAGCCAATCGACATGCATGAGTTGCTCCAGCGCGGCCCCAAAGACAAACTCGAAGAGCTGCGCATTGACTTGTACGAAAAGGTCAACGCGCTCGGCATCGGCGCGCAGGGCCTGGGCGGTCTCACCACCGTGCTCGATGTAAAAATCGCGCAGTACCCCACCCACGCCGCGTCCAAACCGGTCGCGATGATTCCCAACTGCGCCGCCACGCGCCACATTCATTTCGTGTTGGACGGCAGCGGCCCCGCCGTATTCGAGCCGCCGTCGCTGGACGATTGGCCCAAAGTGAACTGGACGCCGGACCTACAAAAAAGCAAACGCGTCGATCTCAACACCCTCACCAAAGACGAAGTCGCCTCATGGAAACCAGGCGACACCCTGCTGCTCAACGGCAAGATGCTCACCGGGCGCGACGCTGCGCACCAGCGCATTGCTGACATGCTCGCCAAGGGTGAGGCGTTGCCGGTCAGTTTCAAAAACCGCGTGATCTATTACGTCGGCCCGGTCGACCCGGTGCGCGACGAGGTGGTCGGCCCGGCCGGCCCCACCACCTCTACCCGCATGGACAAATTCACCGAGATGATGCTGGGCCAAACCGGCCTCATCTCGATGATCGGCAAAGCCGAGCGCGGCCCGGTGGCGATTGAGGCGATCAAGAAACACAAGAGCGCGTATCTGATGGCAGTAGGCGGCGCGGCCTATCTGGTCGCCAAAGCCATCAAGGCTTCCAAGGTAGTCGGCTTCGCTGACCTCGGCATGGAAGCGATTTATGAATTCGATGTCAAGGACATGCCGGTCACAGTCGCAGTCGATTCGACTGGCATCTCGGCACACAACACCGGCCCGGCGCTGTGGAGCAAACGGATTCACGATCTGAAAATTCCGTTGAAGGTGGCGTAATTTCCCAGCACCGGCACGCGCAGACACGCTGCGCGGGCATTGATACCACCCGCGCCGGTGCCATCAGCTGCTAAGTCTGCGGCACCCCGGCCAGTGCCAAGCCCTCAAGATACATTTCCAGCTGCGGGGCGAGTTTCAGATAAAACAGCTTGCGCTGGGCGTAGGCGCAGCTGAAATCGCGGTTTTCTGTGAGGAGGCGCGCGGTGCAGTCGCGCGCCTCCTCTTGGCGTCCGAGATAGGCGAGCGCAACCGCCTTGTGCGCCAGCGTCCAGTATTGGCGATTCGGCATTTCATCGGCCTGATTGGCCCATGCCAGAGCGGCCTCGAAGTCGCACTTGAATATCAGCGCCAGCGCGCCATAGGTCAGAAACGCCCAGCGTTGCGGATCATGCGGACTCAAGGCAAGGGCCTTTTCAAAACGCGCCAGCGCTTCATCGCCGCGCCCCAGATACGTCAGCGTATCGGCTAGTCCGCAATAGGCCGCCGCCAGTGTCGGGTTCATGCTCAGGGCAATTTCATTGCCGATGAGAGCGCTGTCGTATTCCCCGCGCGCCAACTGTACCCGCGCCTTGAGCATGTAAAAGAGGGCGTTCTGTCCGTCCAGTGCGAGTGCGCGGTCGGCTGCGGCCA
>JANOYK010000763.1:0-2319 GCA_031428855.1 Burkholderiales bacterium
GGAGGCGAGCACGATCTGGTGATGCTCTTCCGGGTCGCGCGAGAGGAACACCAGATAGACCGGGCCGCGCGGGGTGTCGAGTTCGCCGCGATCCGTGACGGTGAAGCCCATCACGCGTTTGTAAAAATCTTCCATGCGCGCCACATCGCGCACGTAGAGGCCCATGTGGCTGAAGGCGGGGCCGTTGGGATTGGCGCTCATGACGGGGTTCCAGTGAGGGTTAATGCCGGGGTGGTGCGGCAACCCGCAGCGGCCCGGCCGGCCGGCTGCCGTTCACGCCGGATTCGCCGCAGTTGCAAGATTCGCCGCCAGCACATTGGCGACGGCTGGATGCTGCCTGAACTCGCGCTCAAACTGGCCAAACGCGGTGCGGATATCGGCACCCAGCTGATGGGCACCGGCCAGATCGCCCGCGCGCGCAGCCTGCTCGATCTGTGCCGCCAGGTGCATGACGCGGCGTGCGCCGAACTGGCCGCTGATTCCTTTGAGTGAATGCGCCGCAATTTCGGTTTGCTTCAGATCAGCCGGGGTTGATCCATCTACTTGCGCGATCAGCTCCGGCGTGCTGCCCAGAAATCCCTCAACCAGCTTGCCGAGCAGCCCAGGCGATTGCTCTTCGATCCGCACCAATCCTTCCAGGGCCTGCGCATCAAAGTGGACAACGCCATCTGACGCAACCTCCGCCGCAGCGGTGCTGACCGCGCCGGCTGCAGCGTCACTGCCGCGCGCGGCACGCGCCAGCACGTCCAGCAACGTGGCGCTGTCGTAGGGTTTCGAGAGGAAGTCATCCATCCCTGCGGCCAGATATCGCTCACGCTCGCCCTGCAGCGCATTGGCGGTCAACGCCACGATTGGCGTGCGCCGCGCGGTGCGCCCGGCGGCTTCGTGCGCGCGGATGTGTTGCGTCGCCTCAATACCATCCATGACCGGCATCTGGCTGTCCATCAGCACGCAGTCGAACACTTCCTCGGCGTGGCGTGCCAGCGCCTCGGCACCGTTGACCGCTTCGGTCACGCGATGACCGGCCCGTTCCAAAATGGCGCGCGCCACCATCCGGTTGATGGCGTTGTCTTCGACCAGCAGCACCGACAGCGCGCGCCCGCCCGCCAGCGGCTCGCCGACGATGGAGTGGGTTCCGGTTGCGCCAAGCCGCCGCTTGGCCGCTGCCGCCTCTTCTGCAGCGCTGGGCAATCTGGTCAGCACATCCACTTCAAAACTTGATCCGGCCCCGGCCACGCTTTGCGGGTTGATGCCGCCCCCCATCAACTGCGCCAGCTCGCGCACGATGTAAAGCCCTAAACCGGTGCCACCGTGACGGCGCGTGGCCGACGCATCAACCTGCACGAATGGCTGAAACAGCTGCGCCAGCTTGTCCGGTGCAATTCCGACACCGCTATCGGTCACACGGATCAACAGGCGCAGATCATTGGCGTCACTGGCCTGCGCGCCGGCCGGCTCACAGCGCAGGTCAATGCTGACCCGTCCCCGTTCGGTGAATTTGATCGAGTTGCCCACCAGATTGACCAAAATCTGACGCAGCCGCCCTTCATCTCCCATCAGCGCGGCCGGCACCCCCGTGCCGGTTGTCACCTCCAGCGCGAGGCCCTTGCCCTCCGCCAGCGGTGTCAGCATCGCTTGCACCCGCGTCAGCAGCGCGCGCGGCTCAAACCAGCCCACCATCAGTTCCAGCCGTCCCGCCTCAATCCGCGAAACATCAAGCACGTCGTTGACGATACCAAGCAGCGAATCGCCTGCGTTGCGTATGTTGCGCGCGTACTTAAGCTGGGTTCCGGTCAGCCCTGACCGGAGCAGCAGCTCACTCAAGCCAAGCACCGCGTTCATCGGCGTGCGGATTTCATGACTCATGTTGGCGAGGAATTGCGTTTTGGTCTGGCTCGCTGATTCTGCCTCCGCTTTGGCTTGGGACAATTCAGCCGTGCGGTCGAGCACGCGCTGCTCCAGCCTATCGCGCGCGAGTTCGAGCTGGTGCTCCTGCTGCTGCTGCGCGTCATGCTGCCGGTTGAGGATGCGGTCGGCGTGGCGGACGATCAGGAACAACATACCGTACACCAGCGCCAGCACCAGCACCACCGAGCCAATTACCTGGCGCTGGGTGGCCGATACGTGCGCGAGCAGCGGCGTGACATCATCGTACAGTTCAAATACCGCCTGGACATCACCGCGTGTGCCGGTGTACACCGGGATGTAGGATGAAATCAGGTCGCGTTCGGAAATCGTCTGCTCAAACGCGCTGAAACGTGCGCGATGGGTCAATTCAGTCGCCGGAACCCCGGCACGCGCCGATTGATAACCGGCATT
>JANOYK010000764.1:0-2705 GCA_031428855.1 Burkholderiales bacterium
CCATGATCCGCTCGATCAAGGCGGCCAAACCCGACATCGTGTTTGTGGCTTCTTATCCGGGTGAGTCGGTCGCCATCGTGCGCGCCGTCAATGAAATCGGCGTCGGCGACAGCGTCAAGTTGTTCGGCGGCGGCATGGTCGGCTTGCAGTTCGCGCCGATCATGGAGAGCTTGGGATCGCAGCTCAACGGCATCGTCAATTACAACTCGTATGTACCCGAGAAGACGGTCGACTATCCCGGCCTCAAGGATTTTCTGGCACGTTATGCGGTCAAGGCCAAGGTCGAGAAAGTCGATCCGCTCGGCTTTTACCTGCCGCCGTTCAACTATGCGCTCGGTCAAATGCTGGAGCAGGCGATCACCGCCACCAAAGGGGTGGACGACAAGGCCCTGGCCAAATATATCCGTGAGAACGAGCACAAAACCATCGTCGGCCCGATCAAATATGGCCGCAATGGCGAGTGGGCCACCGCGCGCGTGCTGATGGTGCAGTTCAATGGCATCAAGGACAAGGATGTCGAGCAGTTCCGCTCGCCCGGCAAACAGGTGATCCTGACGCCGGACAAATACAAAACCGGGCAACTCAAGTACCCGTACGAGAAGGCCCGCAAAGGCGCGTAAGGGCAGCGCGGGCGCACCGGGGGTGACGCCCGCGCAATCGCTACAACACCGCGTTGGTGCTCTCGCCGCCCAAGGCCACCAGGCCCCAGGCGCTGGTTTGCGCGTCAATCGAGAAGCTGATGTGGCTGGCCGCAGCATGCTCGACCGCGCTCAACTGGGCTGGCTTGACCCGGTCCAGCAGCTTTTTGGTTGCGTGTAGAGAAAACATGACGTTTATCCAGGAACTCTCAGGCCGGGGCAATCCGCTTGCGCGCATCTTCCCAGGGAATAGTTGGCGCTCCTGCGTCAAGCTTGGCGATGCGCCGCCGGATTTCTGCCGCCCATTCTGCCTCGGCGAAAGCGTCCACAAACAGTTCGGCCAATACGCCATCGCGCATGACGACGGTTGGCGCATCAGTTTGCCGGGCAACTTCTGGCGCGCGCAATTGCCTCTCGGTCAATCTGCGCATTTACTCTCCGATACGCTGCAAGAACGGTTGCAGCAAACGGCTACCGTGAATCACCGCCACGACCAGAATGCGATCCGCCTGCAGGCGGTAAATCAACCGATAGCTGTAAACGAAACGCTCGCGCAGATTCTGATCGCCCGCCTCGGGAACCACCCGCCCCATCTTCGGGAAATCGGGAATGGTCTCGGCAACCTCGACCAGCCTTGCCGCCACCACCCGCGCATAGTGGGGGGAATCACGTTCGATGTAGGCGGCAATCGCCTCGATGTCTTCGACGGCCTCCGGCGACCAGGCTAGGCGGTCAGCCATTTACCGAGGCGTTGTTTGGCTTGCTCATGCGTAAGCGCACCCTCGGCGTCGGCGCGCTCGCCACCGCGCTTGATTTTTTCAAGCACATAAAGGTGATACTGGATGTCTTCGAGGCTGGTGTCGTCGGGCAATGCGTCGAGCATGGCGTGCACGTCGGCTTTGGCAGTGTTCATTGAATGCTCCCGAAGTTTTTGACCTGACAGAAATGGTATCACTGCCGCCTCCAGGTTCAGATTGTCAAACCGCTACGCAGATCGTCGGGCCATCGCTATCAAATCATTTGTCCTTCGGGCCAACCCTGTATTACCGCTTGGGCTCGCCTCTCATACCTTGCCACGCACACCTCGCCGCGTCTCCAGTCTGCGCGTGGTGTCGGCAAGCTCCCTGGCGGTCAAGCTGCCGCACGCTCCAGCCGTTGCGCAGGGCTTCGGTTTCGTAGAAGCGGCTTCTCTGGTGTTTCGTTATTTTGCAGACACTGCCTGCAATTGGCCGGCATTGTCAGACCGCGTCTGATGAATTGAGGATTTTTCAGACAGTGTCTGAAAAATTACCTATGAAGATCCAGTCGAAGGCGGGTTGGCCGCCGCTCTAGCGCGGCACGTTTTGCCGCTGCCGGTACCAGCGCGTGATCTGGATCGCATCGCGGGTTACGCGGTAGTTGAACGAATGCCCGGTGTGCGGCACCGGATAGCTGCGCGAGCGGGTGCCCTTGATTGGCGTGCCAAAGCGGGGAAAGGATTGCAACGCCAACAGCGACTTCTCAAGCCGTCCGGCCACCAGCGCCGCCGCGTGGGCGTCCTCGCTGCGAATCTTCGCGATTGTCGTGATCAGCGCGGCGTGCGCACCGGCCGCCCACTCAACCGGCTTTTTTCCCACGCTTGCCGGTGCGATTGCCGATGATGGCGCGCACCTCAGCCATCATCTGGCTGTGCGGGAACACCCGCCCCGCATCGCACTCGGCCTCGCCTTTGAGCGTCTCGCGCACGTTCTCCTCGATCGCATCGAAGCCATCACGCAGAACGAACTTGAGCATCGACCTGGGTGAACGTCCGGTCAGCGCGGCAAGACGCTCCAGACGCGCCTGATCGAATTTGGCGAGGGCGAGAGTTTCGGCTTGTGTAGAAGCGTTCATGGCTGCCCCGTAGCTCATTCGCGGAATGATTGAATGGTACTGGCCTCGACTGCACCATCTCCATTCGGCACTTGTGGATTGCGCTCGCGATACCACGCAAAAGCAGCACGCGCACCTTCGGGGAGGCGCAGCGCTTCCGTAAACAAGTCATCAGCGATAGTTGTCATCGAAATCTCCCGATGGTGTGCAGCTGGA
>JANOYK010000765.1:0-10363 GCA_031428855.1 Burkholderiales bacterium
TGATCTTGGCAGCGTTAGGCCGCCGCACCACGCCGCGCTCGGTGATGAGCGCGGTGACCAGCCGCGCTGGCGTGACATCGAATGCGGGGTTGGCTACCCGCACATCGCGCGGCGCCCAGCTCTTGCCGGCGTGGCCAATCACTTCTTCGCGCCCGCGCTGTTCAATCGGAATGCTGCGGCCATCGGATGTGGCGGCATCAATGGTGGACAGCGGGCAGGCGACATAAAACGGGATGCGGTGGGCGCGCGCCAGCACCGCCAGGCCGTAGGTGCCGATCTTGTTGGCGACATCGCCGTTGGCGGCAACGCGGTCGGTGCCGACGACGATGGCATCGACCTCGCCGCGTTGCATGAAGTGCGCGGCCATGTTGTCGGTGATGAGGGTGACCGGGATGCGGTCTTGCATCAGCTCCCACGCGGTGAGGCGCGCGCCTTGCAGAAACGGGCGGGTTTCGTCGACCCAGACGTTGCTGATCTTTGACTGCGCGGCGCGGATCACGCCGAGCGCGGTGCCGTAATCGGCGGTGGCGAGCGCGCCAGCGTTGCAGTGGGTGAGGATGCGCGCGCCTTTGGCGATCAGGGCGGCACCGTGCTGCCCCAGGGCGCGGTTGATGCGGATGTCTTCGGCGTGGATGGCGCAGGCGAGGCGGGCGAGTTTGCGTGCGAGCGCGGTGCCGGACTGCGGGCCGTCAGTGCGATGCGCATCGACTGCGCGCTGCATCCGCGCCAGCGCCCAGAACAGGTTGACCGCAGTGGGGCGGCTTGCGGCCAATGATTGAAAAGCCTTGGTGAGAGCGCTTCTGCGGGCTGCATCGCCAAATCCCTTGGTGCGCGCGGCTTCCAGGGCGATGCCGAAGGCGGCAGCGCAGCCGATGGCGGGCGCGCCGCGCACCACCATGCGCTTGATCGCCTGCGCGGTTTGGGCAGCGCTGGTGCAGCGCACGTCGCGCACGATGCGCGGCAGGACGCGTTGATCGATCAGAAGCAGAGCGGGGGCCGGGGCGCTGGTGTCCCAGCGCATGGTGGGGTGGCGTTTCATGCTGTATGCCTAACGGTGCAGAGGGGGAAGGGTTGACTGCCGGGAGGGTACTGCGGCGTTAACCGTAGCGTTGACTGCACCGCGATCAGCCAGAACGCGGCGATTATAATTTCTGTGTGTCTGCATCTTCTCCCGCGCGCTCTCCTGCACTCTCTGCCGATCCCTCTCTTGTGGCGTTGATCCCCGCCGGTTTTACGCTCACTGTTGGCGCGTGGCTTGAACTCAAACCGGCTGCGCGCGCAGTGCGCCACGCGGTGTTTTTGGTGGAGCAGGGCATTCCGGCCGAGCTTGAGTGGGACCAATGGGATGACACTGCGCTGCATGCGGTGGTGTTTGATGACACCCATGTGCCAGTCGCGACTGGGCGATTGCTGCCGCCTGCGTTCGACCCCGCCGCGCCGGCCACTGGCCACATCGGCCGCATGGCGGTGCTGGCATCCGCGCGCCGCGCCGGGCTTGGCAGCGCGATCTTGCTTGCTTTGATGAGAGCCGCTCCCACCAAGGGTTTCGACGATATTGTGCTGCACGCGCAGAGCTACGTCACGCCGTTTTACGCGCGCCACGGCTATCGGGCCGAAGGCGAGGAATTTATGGAAGCCGGGATTCCCCATCGCACCATGCGCGTGGTGTTGCCCGCAGTGGCTTGTTTGGCACCGGCTGCAAATTGTTGTACGACGGGGTGAGCGCGCTGCTGGTGTAAGGCGTGCTGGTGTAAGGCCTCTCTGAAGGGATGGCAGATGAATCTGATTCTGTGGCGGCACGCGGAAGCCGAAGATACCTATCCCGACATGAAGCGCGTGCTGACCAAACGCGGCCTCAAGGACGCCCATTTAATGGCGGACTGGCTGCGCCCGCATCTGCCGGCCGGCACCCGCATCCTCGCCAGCCCGGCCGAGCGCACCCGCCAGACTGCGCAGGCACTGTCGACTGACATCGAGATCGTCAACGCCCTGGGCCCCGGTAACAGTGAGCAGGCCCTGCTGGCGGCGGCGGGCTGGCCCTCGGCTGACAGTGACCGCACCGTGGTGGTGGTCGGGCACCAGCCCACCCTGGGTGAAACCGCTGCGCTGCTGATCGGTGATGCCGCTGCACCGTGGAGCGTCAAGAAAGGCGCGGTGTGGTGGATCACCAGCCGTCTGCGCGGCGGCGAGATTCAGGCCGCGCTGCGCATGGTGATGAGCCCGGAGCAGTTGCGCTGACGCTGGCCGCATCAGCAGGCACCGCATTACCAGACACGCGTCATCAGGCACCTGCCACCAGGCACCACATCACCAAGCACCGTACGGTCATTGAATTGTCACGAACCGGCTCCATAATGCAACCCATGGATGCGAAGAAAAAAGACGCTGCCAAGCTGCCGCTGTTCAACCGCGAGCTTGGCGTGCTGGCGTTTAACGAGCGCGTGCTGGCGCAAGCGGCGGACAGCCGCGTGCCGCTGCTCGAGCGCTTGCGCTTTTTGTGCATTGTCAGCTCCAACCTCGACGAGTTTTACGAGGTGCGCTTTGCCGGCCTCAAAGAGCAGGAGCGCAACGACGCGGCGGCGCTGGAAGTCGATGGCCTCACGGTGCAGCATGTCATCACCGAGGTGCAAGCGCGGGCGAAGGACCTGGTGGCGCGCCAGTACGCGCTGCTCAACCAGACGATTTTGCCGGCGCTGGAGAAGGCCGGGGTCGGCATTCTCTACCAGCCGCAATGGACGCCCGCGCTTGACGCCTGGGCGCGCCAGTATTTTGAAGAGCAGATTCTGCCGGTGCTGACACCGATCGGACTGGACCCGGCGCATCCGTTTCCGCGGGTACACAACAAGAGTCTGAACATTGTGGCCGAGCTGGCCGGCACGGATGCATTTGGCCGCGAGGCGGCGCTGGCGATTGTGCAGGCGCCGCGCGTGCTGCCGCGCGTGATTGCGCTGCCGCCTGCCCAATTTGGCGCGGACAAATTCATCCTGCTCTCGTCGGTGATGATGCGCTACGCCGGTGATCTGTTTCCCGGCATCGAGATGCGCGGCTGCCATGCGTTCCGGGTCACGCGCAACAGCGACCTGTTTGTGGATGAAGAGGAAATGACCAACCTGCGCCAGGCGCTGCAGGGGGAATTGACACAGCGCCATTTTGGCGATGCGGTGCGGCTCGAAGTCGGACAGGATTGTCCGGCCCATGTGGTCGATTACCTGTTGCAGCAGTTCGAGCTGCACAAGCCCGACATGTTCCGCGTGGACGGTCCGGTCAATCTGGCGCGGCTGATGCAGGTGCCTGACATGTGCGCGCGCGCCGATCTGGTGTTTGCGCCGTTCCAGCCGACAAACGCGACCCTGCTGGGCGATCCGGGCAGCGTGTTCGACACCATCGCCGGCGGCGACATCCTGCTGCATCAGCCGTTCGCCTCGTTTGAGCCGGTGATCGATTTTTTGCGCGCTGCTGCGCACGATGCCGACGTGGTCGCGATCAAGCAAACCATTTATCGCACCGGCACCGATTCCGAATTGATGGAGCTGCTGATTGCGGCGGCGCAAAGCGGCAAGGAAGTGACGGTGGCGGTGGAACTGATGGCGCGCTTTGACGAAGAAACCAATATCAACTGGGCCGGGCGGCTCGAAGAAGCGGGGGCGCATGTGGTGTACGGCGTGGTCGGCCACAAGACCCACGCCAAGATGTGCCTGGTAGTGCGGCGCGAGGCGGGCCGGCTGCGGCGCTATGTTCACCTCGGCACCGGCAATTACCACTTGCGCACGGCGCGGCTGTACACCGATTTTGGTTTGTTCAGCGCCGATGAATCCCTGTGTGCCGATGTCAACGATGTGTTCCGCCAGTTGACTAGCGTGTCAAAGAGCAAGGCGCTGCGCCACATCTGGCTCGCGCCATTCACCCTGCATGACAGCGTGGTCGCTGCGATTGCGCGTGAGGTCAAGCACGCCCGGGCGGGCCGCAAGGCGCGCATCGTCGCCAAGATGAATGCGCTGCTGGAGCCGCGCGTAATCAACGCGCTTTACGCCGCCAGCAGCGCAGGCGTGCAGGTCGACCTGATCGTGCGCGGCGCCTGCGCGCTGGTGCCGGGCCGGCCCGGATTGTCGGAGCGCATCCGCGTGGTGTCGGCGGTGGGGCGTTTTCTCGAGCACAGCCGCATTTTCTGGTTTGAGAATGACGGCGACGCCGAGGTGCGGTTGTCGAGTGCCGACTGGATGGACCGCAATTTTTTCCGCCGCATCGAGATTGCGTTTCCGGTGCTCGATGCCAAGCTCAAAAAACGCGTGTTCACCGAGGGGCTGGCACCGTATTTAAAGCGCGACGCCGGCGTGTGGGAGCTCGATGCCGGCGGCGGTTACCAGAAACAGGCGCAGGCCAATGGCGGCGTGCAAGAGCATTTGCTCGGGTTGCTGGTGCGAGCCGCGCCCCAGCCAGCGCTCAAACTCAAGGGCATGCGCGCCGCGCTCAAACGGAAAAAAGAAATGGGAAAAAAAACGCTAGGCAAAAAACGCTAGGCAAGAAACGCTGGCGCGGCAGCCTCTGCATGGCAGCGTTGCGCTACCCGCAGAGTGCGCCGGCACTGGCACTGGCACTGGCCCCGGCACAGCGCGTCAGCGCCGCGCCACCTTGACCGCGCGCTTGGGCTTGTGAACCGCTTTGCCCTTCTTGACAGACTTCGAGGCCATCCGCCGCGCTGGCTCTTTGGCAGCCAGTATTTGTTCGATCACCAATTTCTGGCCCGGCGCGATACCCGCAGCGGCCAGCCTGTTCCATTTTTTGATGTCGTCGCCGCTGACCTGATATTTTTTTGCAATACCGGCCAAGGTGTCGCCTTTCCGCACCAAGTAAGCGGTCTTGACCAGCCGCTCCGGCAACAGCACGGCGGGCTGATCCAGGTTGACCGGCAGCAGGTGCTCTGGCGCGCTGCCGCCGCTGCGGCCATCGGCTTTGCCAGCCGCTTTCTCATCCGCTTTCATATCCTTGGGCACCAGTAAGGTGTGGCCCGGCTTGACGCCAGCGCGCGCGCTCAGGCTGTTGACTGAACGCAGCGAGGCGATATCGATGCCGAACCGCGCCGCCACTGCTTCGAGTTTTTCGCCCGCCTTGACCAGATACGCCTGCCACGACGAGATCGGCTTGCCGCCATTGTTTGCAAGATTTTGTTTGAAGGTGTCGAGCCGGTCGGCCGGCAGCACCAGCACCGGGTGGTTTGCGCCCGGAATCACCGGGCGGTTGTGCGCCGGGTTCAGCGCCAGAAATTCTTCGACCGGGATCTCGGCAAACTTGGCGGCGGTCTTGACATCAATGTCGCGGGTTTTGGTGATGGTGGCGAAATAGGGCGCATTGGGCACATGCGGCAGCGCGACGTTATAGAGCGCTGCGTTCATCACAATATTTTTGACCGCCTGCAGTTTGGGGATATAGCCCGCCGTTTCGGCCGGCATGCGCAGGCTGGCGTAATCGGCCGGCTCGCCATTGGCGCGCGCCTTGGCCACCGCGCGGCCCACCGCGCCCTCGCCCCAGTTGTAGGCAGCGAGCGCCAGGTGCCAGTCGTTGAACATGCCATGCAGCATCTGCAGATAGTCGAGCGCTGCGCTGGTCGAGGCGATGATGTCGCGCCGCTCGTCGCGCCACCAGTCTTGCGTGAGCTTGTATTTTTTGCCGGTGGAGGGGATGAACTGCCACATGCCGGCCGCCTGCGCGCTGGAGACTGCGCGCGGGTTGTAGGCCGATTCGACCAGCGGCAGCAGCGCGATCTCGGTCGGCATGCCGCGCTTTTCCAACTCTTCAACAATGTGAAACAGGAACGGGCGGGCGCGCTCAAAACTGCGTTTGAGGTATTCGCCACGGGCGGCATACCAGGCGGTTTTATCGGCCGCCGCGGCAGTGGTGAGGTCGGGCATGGCGAAGCCTGCGCGCATGCGCTGCCACAGGTCATCGGTGCGTTGTTGCGTCAGATCGACGTTGGCAACGTCTTGCCCTTGGACGTCCACACTCGATTCGCTGCGCGCGAGCGGCGCGAGCAGGGCAGAGGAGGTGGCGGGGGAGTCTGACTTGAGCGCTGCGGGCGGTGCGCCAGCGCAAGCGGTCAATAAAACGGCTACGGCGGATAAGACAACTGCTGACAGAAGCTTGGGTGCGGCCGGCAATCGGTGCATAGGCTTCTCCTCCCCGGTAAAAACAGCGCCGATGGTAGCGCGCCATGCTTCATGCCGTCAAGCAATTAAATTGTCCAAGAGCTTGATTATCAATGGATTTTTGTGTAGGCAAACAAGGGTGCAGCAGCGCTGGTGATGCGGGTTGCAATGCTCGCGTGAGATAATCGGACACCATGCGCATCGCAATTTTCTAGCCCTTGGAAAACCGCCAAGCCAACCCTGACGCCCTCAAACCGGGTGCCGCGCCGGGTGTGCCAAGAGCACCCGGCACACCGCCGCCGGGTTCGCTGGAGGCCTGGTTTGCCACGCCGCAAGGGGCCTATGTGCTGGCGTGGGAGCAGGCGCAACTGGACCGCCTGGTGGCCGATCTATTCGGTTATTTTGCGGTGCAGGCCGGTCTGGCCAGCATTGATTTTTTGCGTGCCAACCGCGCCACCTCGCGGTTTCACACCGCCTTGCAGGGGCCGTGCGCGGTGATGGCCGATGCGCATGAGTTGCCGTTTGCAGCCGAGTCGCTCGATCTCCTGGTGCTGCCGCACCTGCTTGAATGCTCGGACGAGCCGCACCAGATTTTGCGCGAAGCCGAGCGCGTGCTGCGGCCCGAAGGCAGCTTGATCGTGAGCGGTTTTAACCCGGTCAGCCTGTGGGGTGTGCGTAAACTCTTCACACGCTCACGCGTGGCCCCGTGGAATGCCGAGTTCGTCAGCGTGCTGCGCATGAAAGACTGGCTCAAGCTGCTCAACTTCGACCTGCGTGGCGGGCGCTTTGGCTGCTACAAGCCGCCGTTTACATCCGAGCAATGGCTCGGGCGCTTTGCGTTTTTGGAGCAGGCCGGCGCGCGCTGGTGGCCGGTGGCTGGCGCGGTGTATGTGATGCAGGCAAAAAAGCGCGTGGCCGGCCTGCGCCTGATTGCACCGGCGTGGCGCAAACAGGCACGCGCAGCGGGCCGCTTGTCGGCGGTCTCCTCCAAAACAACCCAACAGATACAGAAATCGGCAAGGATCAGCAGATGAGCAGTGAATCAGCAGCGGTGCGCAGCACATCTTCCGCCGTCGACAGCGAGTCCACCGACGTGGTGATCTACACCGATGGCGCCTGCAAGGGCAACCCCGGCATCGGCGGCTGGGGCGCGTTTTTGCAGACCGGCAGCGGCGGTGCCATGCGCGAACGGGAATTGTTCGGCGGCGTCAAAGAGACCACCAACAACCGGATGGAAATGACGGCGGTGATCGAATCACTCGCTGCGCTCAAGCGGCGCTGCAATGTCAT
Source organism: Burkholderiales bacterium (assembly GCA_031428855.1). Classification (GTDB taxonomy): domain Bacteria; phylum Pseudomonadota; class Gammaproteobacteria; order Burkholderiales; family JAEUOS01; genus CANJDH01. The sequence continues at coordinate 7,431 of JANOYK010000765.1, forward strand.
CATCTACACCGACTCGGCCTATGTCAAAAACGGCATCACCGAATGGATTCACGGCTGGAAAGCCAAGGGCTGGAAAACCGCCGCCAAGCAGCCGGTGAAAAATGAAGACCTGTGGAAGCGCCTCGACACGCTGGCGGCGCAGCACAAGGTGGACTGGCGCTGGGTCAAGGGCCACTCGGGCGACCCCGGCAACGAGCGCGCCGATGCGCTGGCGAACCGGGGCGTGGAGTCGGCGCGCTGATGCGTGAGGTCACTCTGGCTTCATGTTGGCCTGCTTGACCACAGCGGCCCATTTGGTGATTTCGGTTTTGATAAACGCGGCGTAGTCGTCCGGCGTGCTGCCGACCGGTTCGCTCGCATCTCCGAGCATGCGTGCTTGCACCTCGGGCGTGGCGACCAGGCGCGCGACATCGGCCGAGACTTTTTGGATGATGGCCGGCGGCACGCCGGCCGGGGACATGAAGCCGAACCAGGCAGTGATCTCGAAGCCGTTGACGCCTGCTTCGATCATGGTGGGAGCGTCGGGAATCGACGGTGAGCGTTTCTGACTGGTGATGGCCAGGGCGCGCAGGCTGCCGGCCTTGATGTGCGGCAGCACCACCGGCGCGTTGTGGAACATGACTTCGAACTGCCCGCCGATGGCGTCAGTGGTCATCTGTGCGCTCGATTTGTAGGGGATGCCGGTGGTCTGAATTCCTACCAGGGTGTTGAGCAACTCGCCAGAGAGGTGTTGCGTGGTGCCCGGCCCGGCGGTGGCGTAACGGATTTTGCCGGGGTCTTTTTTCGCAGCGGCGATCAGGTCGCGCACGTTGCGGTAGGGCAGGCCGGGGTGAACCGTCAGAATGTTCGGCACCTTGACCACCAGGCTGATGGGGGCCAGATCTTTCATGGCGTCATAGGGCAGCTTGCCTGCAAACAACGTGCCGTTGACCGCAATCGGGCCGATGGTGTTGTAGAGCAGGGTGTAGCCGTCGGCCGGCGCTTTGGCGGCGCGGTCGGTGCCGATGTTACCGGATGCTCCGACCACGTTTTCAATCGTGACCGGCTGACCCCACACCTCGGAAAGTTTGGCACCGAGCAGACGCACCATTGCATCCGGGGCGCTGCCGGGTGGTGCCGGCACGATGACCTTGACCGGCCGCTCGGGCCAGGCGCGTGACTGCGCGTGGGAAGCGGGCAGGGTGAGGAGGCTGATGCCGAGTGCGGTGGTCAGTGTGGTGGCGAGGCTCGCGGCGAGCAGAGTAGCGCGCTTGTGAAGCGATGGGGAATCCATAATGTGGTCTCCGGTGGGTCTGAATTTAGGCGGCGTCTGATGCGGCACGCACGAATTTTTTAGGTATCTGCACTTGCAGGCCGAGCAGTATGAACGAGTTGCTTTTGCCGTGGCCGTCAAGATTGAGGCTGCCGTTGACGCCTCCTTCGAGCACGTCGTCGATGACGAAATTGAAGGCCGGCAGCAGCGGCAGATCGTACCGCGTGACACGGGTGGCGCTGCGGTGCGCGTAAAGCGCCAGCACGCGCGCTTCGGTTAGTTGCGCGGCCAGCAGCGCATAGGCAGCCGGGTCGTAGGGCATTACGCTGATATTCAAGCGGTTGCCTTTGTCACCTGCGCGCGCGTGGGCGACCCGATGCAGCGGCACCGTTTCCAGCGCTTCGCCGGATGCAGTGGTGGTGGCGGCAGTGGCAGTGCTCATTGGTCAATCTCCGCAGCGCTTTGCACCCGGCAGCCGGGTGCCAGGTCAGAGGGCAGCATCAAATACGACTGGGTGCGGATGCGCGGGGTGGTGCGCCAGCGCACACCGCCGCCGCCGGCCGGGCCGCAACAGTAGAGCGCCAGCGCCTCACGCGCGGCCTGGTCGGCATCGTCTTGCGTGCGCGCCGATACCGCCAGGCGCACGCGGATGTCCTGCGGCTCAATCTCAGTGGCCGCGCGCCAGGCTGCGCCGCCATCGCCCGCATGCACGCTCGCCACGCCGATCAAATCAATCCGCGCTTCGACATCGAGTTTGCGCAGCTTGAGGCGCTGCAGCAGCACCTCACCGGCAGCGCGTGCGCGTGCCAGGCAGTTTGGCCCGGCGTAAGAGATTTCGCCTTCGCCCATCCAGCCACCGTCAAAGCACACGGTGGCCTTGATTTTTTGCGGGGCCGGGCCGCCGCGAAAGCCGCTCACCTCGACCCGGTTCTCGCCCACTTCCGTCACCGTCACCTGCGAAAAATCGAGTGTCACATCGGGCGTGATGTAGTGCGCCGGATCGTGAATCTCATAGAGCAATTGCTCCTTGACCACCTGCGCGTTGACCAGCCCGCCGGTGCGCGCCGCCTTGGTGATGATGAGGCGGCCATCGGCATGCACCTCAGCAATCGGGAAGCCGATGTTGGCCGGATCGGGAATGTCCTTGAAGCCAGGGTCATAGTAATAGCCGCCGGTGATCTGCGCGCCGCATTCGAGCAAGTGGCCGGCGGTGGCACCGATGGCGAGCTTGGCCCAGTCGTTCTCGGCCCAGCCGAAGTGATGCATCAGTGGTGCGAGGGCCAGCGACGGATCGCCAGTGCGCCCGGTGACCACCACTTGCGCGCCTGCTTTGAGCGCTGCGACGATGGGTTGCGCCGACAGATAGGCATTGGCCGACACGACATCGCCGCCACCCATGTTGAGGCCGGTGTCGGCTTCGTAGACTTCGTGCGTGGTGGTATCGAGGCGGTCACGCACGTCGTCGCCATAGACCACACCGATTTTCAAATCAGGCAGGCCAAGCCGCCGCGCCAGTTTGGCAATGACTTTGGCTGCACCAGGTGGATTGGCCGCGCCGAAATTGCCGATGATGGGAATGCCGTGCTGCGCGCAGCGCGCGAGGATCGGTTCGAGCAGGCGCTCCAGCATCGGCTCGTAACCGCGCGTGGGGTCGCGCCGCTTTTCCAGTTGCGCCAAGGCG
>JANOYK010000766.1:0-6166 GCA_031428855.1 Burkholderiales bacterium
GCCTGTGCTGGCCCGCGCAGGCGTCCTGAACCAGCATCTGATTGCATGCGCCGGATGCCATAAGCCGGCAGGAGAATGGCTGTGGGAGCGGGTTTTGACGGCACATCAGCCAAAACCGTTGGTGCAAGCGGATGTCAGGGCTTCAGGTGGTTCAAAAAACCTTATCCTTGCGCAGGCGGCGGCGCCCCTTCCACTTCATCTGCCAGCGCCTCAATGCTCTTGCGCTGGAGCCACAGCAGCGCCAGCCCGGGCAGCGCAATCAGCACCGTAACGATAAAGAAATTGGCCCAGCCAAACGATTCGACCATCACGCCCGAAAACGGCCCGGCAAGGTAGGTGCGCCCCACGGCGGCGAGTGCCGACAGCAAGGCAAACTGGGTGGCCGAGTAACGCACCTTGCACAGCGTCATCAAAAACGCGACGAACGCGGCAGTCCCCATGCCGCCGCACAGATTTTCCAGCCCTACCACCGCCGCCATCGACCAATAGGCTTTCGGTGTGACGGCGAGAAACCAGAAGCCCAGGTTGGTGATGGCCTGCAAGATGCCAAACCACATCAATGCAGCGTAGAGCGACAGCCGGGTCATCAGCGCCCCGCCCACCAATGCGCCAATGATGGTGGCGATCAGTCCGAGCATCTTGTTGATCGCTCCGACCTCGGTGGCCGAGAATCCCACGCCGCGAATCAGAAAGGCGGTGGACAGGCTGCCGGCGAAGGCGTCCCCGAGTTTGTAGAGCACGATCAGCACCAGCACCAGAATCGCGCCATCGCGCGAAAAAAAATCCTTCAGTGGCCCGATCACGGCTTCGTCGAGCGTGCGCGGCGGCGGCACGATCACCTCGGGTTCGGGTGCAAACCAGGTGGCGATGACCCCCACCAGCATCAGCGCCGCCATCAACCAGTAGGTGGCCTGCCAGCCGATATAAGAATCGGCGATCACCAGTGCCAGGCCACCCGACACCAGCATCGCCAGCCGGTAGCCGAGCACCGACACCGCCGCGCCCGCACCGCGCTCCTCTTTGCGCAGCAGGTCGGTGCGGTAGGCGTCAAACGCGATGTCCTGCGAGGCCGAGCAAAACGCCACCACCACCGCAATCAAGGCCAGCGCGAGGATGGCTTCCTTGGGCGATTGCGTGCCCATCAGGGCGATACTGATGACCAGCAGCAATTGCGTCACCACCATCCAGCCGCGCCGCCGCCCCAGCAGCGGCGGCACGAACCGGTCCATGAACGGGGCCCACAAAAATTTCAACGTATAGGCGCTGCCGGTGAGCGTGAGAAAACTGATGGTCTTGATGTCAAGACCCTCGACCGTGGCCCAAGCCTGCAAGGTGCCCGAGGTAAGCGCCAGCGGCAGGCCCGACGAAAAGCCCAGCAGCAGCATGAAGGCGACGCGGCGCTGGGTAAAAATAGCGGCGTAACCGGAGCGGGCGGAGGGGGCGGTGGCAGACGTCATGGCGCGGAATTATCGCCGCTTTGCGTTATGCTTGATCTCCGCTTTTTTTGCTTGTTTTCCCCATCACAAGCCCCACATAGCGCCCATGACACCACGCCCGCTCGTACACACAGCCTCACGCAAGTCTTTCCGGTTCCTGACGCTGTGGCTGGCCGCCGCTTTCGCTGCGGCACTCGGTGGCGCGCCGGCCGCTGCCAAAGACGAGCCGCCGCCGGCCAAAGAAGGTGTCGATGTCGGCAAATCTTCGCGTCTGGCCAAGCTGGTGCCGGCCGAGCAGGTCGAGCGCGGCGCGGCGCAGCAATACCAGCAGATGAAACAGCAAGCCGCGCAACAGCGCGCACTCCTCCCCGACAACCACCCGCAAGTAGTGCGCCTGCGCACGATGGCGCAAAAAATGCTGCCCTTCACGCCCAAATGGAGCGACCGCGCCAAGTCGTGGCAATGGGAAGTCAATCTCATCAACAGCAAACAGATCAACGCGTTTTGCATGCCGGGCGGCAAGATTGCGTTTTACACCGGCATTCTCGACACGCTCAAACTGACCGACGATGAAGTTGCCGCCGTGATGGGCCACGAGATCGCGCATGCCCTGCGCGAACACGCGCGCGCGCGCATGGGCAAGCAGGCCGCCACCAGCATCGGCGCCAATGTGGTGTCGCAAGTGTTTGGCCTGGGCAATCTGGGCCAGGCCGCGCTCGGTGCCAGCGCCAATCTGCTCACCCTCAAATTCTCGCGCGATGACGAAACCGAGTCAGACCTGGTCGGCCTCGAATTGATGGCACGCGCCGGTTACGATCCGCGCGCCGGCATCACCCTGTGGCAAAAAATGCAGGCCGCCAACAAGGGCGCGCCGCCGCAATGGCTCTCAACCCACCCGGCCGGTGACACCCGCATCAAGGAAATTCAGAAACACCTGCCCGAGGTGATGCCGCTATATGAGCGGGCGAAGAAGGCGCAGCCTGCAAGTTCTGCCGCTGCAGCTGCGCGCCCAAGCGGTGGCTCAGCCCCGGCGCAGGCCGCGCCGCGCTAGGTTACGGCTCGCCAAGTTACGGCTCACCTTGCAGGGCCGCGCGTGATGCAGCGCTCGGCCAGCGCAAATCCGCCCTGCACCAGCAACGCCAGCAACGCCGCTGGCAGTGCGCCCGCCACCAGCATCGCGCTGTCGTTGAGCGCCAGCCCCGCTGTGATGCGCTCGCCAAATCCGCCTGCGCCAACGAAGGCCGCCATCGTCGCCGTGCCGACATTGATGACGGCGGCAGTTTGAATGCCGGCCAGCAACACCGGCGCGGCCAGCGGCAGTTCGATGTAGCGCAGACATTGGCGCGGTGTGAAGCCGAGTGCCGTGCCGGCCTGCACCAGACCCGGCCTGACACCGGCCAGTCCAGCATGGGTGTTACGCACGATCGGCAATAGCGCATACAAAAACAGGGCCACGATGGCGGGCGCAGTGCCGATGCTGCCCATCAGCGCGATCAGGAACGCGAGCAGTGCCAGCGAGGGAATCGTTTGCAGCACACCGGTGAGCGCGAGAATGATTTGACCGGTGCGTGGATGACGCTGCGCGAGAAGGCCAAGCGGTACGCCGAGCAGGGTAGCGAGGGCAAGTGATGCCGCAACCAGCAGCACATGCTCGCGTGCAAGCCGCCAGAAGTCGTCGGCGATGAGGCGCTGCCACCAGCGCGGCGCGGCTTGGCCGGTCTGCGCATTGGGCGCGCTTTGGCCGGCCGGAGCAACCTGCGCAACCTGCGCACCTTGCGCTCCCTGGTCAGCCTCCTGGCGTTGCGCATGCTGGGTGCCTTGCGCGCCGCTTGCGCCGTGCGCCATTCCACTCGACCCCGCCAGAAATTCTGCGGCCACCACGGCGAACGATTTTCCCTCCAGCTCTGCTGCGGCGTTGAGGGCGATCATGCGCGCGCCATTGATGCGGTTTTCCAGTGATAGCAGTGCGCCCGCATCAAGGCTCGCGCGCATCAGCAGCACCGCGTCGTACTTGGGGAAAAAATTGCGGTCATCAGCCAGCACGCGCAGCCGGTAGCGCGCGATCTTGGCATCGGTCGAGTAAATGTCGATCACGTCCACCTGCGACTTGGCGATGGCTTCGTAAGCCAAGCCGTGGTCGAGACCAGCCGGGGAGGCAAACGAAAATCCATACGCGCCTCTCAGCGCAGACCAGCCATCGGCACGCGCGAGAAACTCGTGCGATAAGCCCAAGCGCAAGCCCTGCGTTTTTGCCGCGTCAGCGAGATCAGACAAGCGCGTGATGCCGCGCCGCGCCGCTTCGTCTTCACGCAACGCCAGCGCATAGGTGTTGTTAAAACCGAGCGGAACCGCCACCTTCAGATTGCGCGGCGCGAGCAGGGCGTTGAGTTCCGCGAGCGACGGGTTGTCCTGCCGCTTCAAAATCTCGCGCGCAATCGTGCCGGTGTATTCGGGGTAAATGTCGATGGCACCCGAGCGCAGGGCGGCTTCGAGAATGCCGGTGTTGCCCAGCCCCGGCTTGTGCGTGGCGTCAATGCCCTGCGCGCGCAGGGTCTGTTGCACGATCTCGCCGAGGATGTAGGACTCGGTGAAGCGTTTGGAGCCGACGCTGACGGATGCTGCCAGGCTCGGTGCGCAGGCGACCACAGCGAATGCAGCGAGCAGCACCCGCCACCACGCGCCTGGCGCACCCGGACTACCCAACTTGTTCATGCCGCCCCCAGGAGTGAAGTGGTGTTGTCGCGCACATCCGGATCAGCCAGATAGCGCTCGCGCTGTGCGAGCCATGCGTCGAGCAGCGCTTGCATCTCCATGCGCCGCGCCAGACGCCTCAGCTTGGCACGGTCAAGACGCCCGGCATCGATGTCCAGCGGCGGGCGCGTCATGCGGCTGCGTGGTGATGCGCCCAGATGGATCATGTCGAGCAGCGCTTTTTCGGGCGTGGCGCGCTGGTAGTCAAAGCGCATGTCGCGAAAATCTTCCAGCGCGCCCGGCAGTTCGACCAGACGCGCCGGCAAGGCAAAGAAGCGGAAGGTGCCGGCAGCGGTGTGCCGCGTCGAGATTTGCGGATTCGGCAAACCTGCATCAACCGGGATCACGCAGGTGATGGTGTCGCCAATGTTGTTGGTCAGGCCCGCTTGCTCGAGCACCCAGGTGAGGCTGACCCAGGCGCGCGCGCGGATCCAGCAAGCCGCTGCCGCCGGGCTGATGTCGCTGTGCGCGAGACGATTGAGATACACACCTTTAGTCACTTGCCGCAGCTTTTTGGTCGCGAGCAAGTCTTTGCGCCAGCGCTGGAACGTCGCCTGCGATGGCGGGTGGGCGCGCCCGGTGGTGGCGATGGCCTGGAGCATGCCGGTGGTCAGCACGCCCGGTGTTTCGCGGTTGATGAGATCGGTCTCCGCACCGATCCTCCAGGCGGCGGTCATGGCCGCTTCCTCGCGGCTTTCTGCTGCCGGGGGCGTACGTCTGCGGGTGCCTGCAGGGCTAGAGCCTCCTGCACCCAAGTCTCCATGGCTGCTGCGACGCGCAGCACCATTTCGGTCCAGCGGCCATCATCGATGGTGTCACGCACGGCAGGGGGCAGGTAGGGCAGCAATTGCTCGCGCGCCATGTCGAAGCTGATGCCCTCCAGTTTGGCGAGCGCGCCACCGCGCAGCGCACTGATCTTTGCACTGGGCTGTTCGGCCAGAATCTCTGACGGATTGGCGCCCGCGCCGGCCAGATCAAACAAGTCGCAAATATCGCGCGGCACATTGCGTGCGGGTGCAAGCACAGCGCCCACCTTCATCGCCGCCAGCATGTTGGCGCTGTAGGACTCGATCACAAACGGTGCCATGCCGTAAGAGGGAGGCGCCACCACCGTTTCCTTGCGGTGGTGGCGTGCGTCGACGACATCACGTCCCGACACCTCCACCTCAAAGCGCAACGCGATGCCGCCTGGCGATTGCCCCGAGAGGCGCGCGCGGATCGTGGTGTCAGACGCCTTGGTGATTTCCGCTGCGGCCCGGCGGATGCCCGCATTGGCTGCCGCCACGCCAAGCGTGCGCAACAAGCCATTGCGCGCACTGTTCAGAGACAGCGACGGCGCGCGGTCAAAATCGATATTCTTGGTCAGGCGCATGCTGCCGATGACCGCACGCATCGCCATGCCACCTTTGAGAAACAAGCGGCCGGCACCGTATTGCCCGAGAATGGCGCGGATCAATCCGATCTGGCAACGGTCGATCTGCGACAGACGCTCGTCGAAGCCAAGCGTGGCGGGATCGTATATAGTGGTCATTGCTCATTATATGATATTTACATGCTATATATAAACCATCTATTTCAAACGCAAAGCAGATGATCGCCGCCACACCAAAACCACCCTACTACGCCGTGATTTTCACGTCGCTGCGCACTGACGGCGACGCCGGTTACGACGCAATGGCCGTGCGCATGGTCGAGCTCGCTGCCCAACAGCCCGGCTTTCTCGGCGTTGAATCGGCGCGCGAAGGCCTCGGGATCACCGTGTCGTATTGGGAGAGTGCAGCGGCGATTGCCGCCTGGAAGCGTAACGCTGAGCATCTGGTGGCGCAAGAGCGCGGGCGCGAGCACTGGTACAGCGCCTACCGCACCCGCGTATGCCGGGTGGAGCGCGAGTACGGTGTGGCCTGACCCGGCATGACCCCCAGCCGTACAATCGCAGCTTCAAATCGCAGCTTCAAATCGCAGCTTCAAATCGCAGCTTC
>JANOYK010000767.1:0-7849 GCA_031428855.1 Burkholderiales bacterium
CGGCAACACAATCCGCTGTGCCCCGGCCGACGCCTCGGCGATGCTGTTGCGCGCCTGATGATTGAGCGTCTGCCGCTCGGCAATTTTTCCCTGCGTCATCAGCACAGGAACATATACCAGCAGCGCCACAAAGCCCGCCGCAGCGAGCTTGGCCAGAAATGGAAAACGCATGGTGAACCCCTCGTTGTGTTGGAGGTGTCCAGCATGCGCGGTGCAACGGGTGCGGCGGCTGACGGGTGACGACGTGGCGGCGATCAATACTGGCCGGATTGTGGCGCTTGGCGCGGCACCGCTGACCGGCGCCATCAGAGACCTCCGTTAGAGGAGAAACTCGCGAAGAGCCGCTCCCCTTTGCGCATCACTTCAACGACTCAATCAGATCGATGTACTCCTGCATCGCCTCATCGCCACCCTTGCCCTTAAGCGCCGCCCACGCATCAAACTTGACGCGCCCGACCATGTCGGTAAAGCCGGGGCGCTTGCCTTCGTTGTCGCCTTCGATGGCCTGCTTGTAGAGGCCGTAGATTTGCAGCAGGGTTTGGTTATCCGGCTTCTCCGGCAGTTCTTTGGATTCCTTGACGGCTTTGTCGAATGCGGCTTTGAGGTCGGCCATGATGATGCTCTCCTTGGGTGGGCAATGGGGGAAAACGATGGTGCCAAATCGATTCTAGCCCGAAGCTTAAGCACATCAGCTACCATCTTGCGAAACAAGGCCGACGGAGACGCCCCATGAGCACGCTCGATCAACTGATGAAGCTGGCTGGCAATTTACCGCTCGACAGGCTGGCGCAATACCTGCAGCTGGACCGATTGCCGCTCGACAAATTGGCCGGCAATGCGCTGGGCAAGCTCGACCAGTTAAAAAACCGCGAGCGCATGTCGAGTGTGGATACCGCGTGGCTGCGCATGGATACGCCGACCAATTTGATGATGATCGTCGGCGTGATGATGTTTGACGGCGCACCGGACCTCGCGCGTATCAGGCGCACGGTGGAGGCGCGGCTGTCGCGCTATGCGCGTTTCCGCCAGCGCGTGGTGCAGGATGGGTCGGGTGCGTATTGGGTCGAGGATGAATACTTCGATATCGGCAATCATGTGCATGCGGTCAATCTGGCGGGCGTGGCGGCCACTGCTGCGGGCGCGGGCACCAAGGCATCCCACACGGCGGGCGCTGCGGGCCGCGACTCTGGCGCAGGCAACAAAGCAGCGCTTGAACAATACGTCGCCGCCCTCACCACCCAATCACTCGATTTCAACAAGCCGCTGTGGCACATGACGGTGGTGGAGCGTTACGAAGGTGACGGCGTGCGCGGCCACGCGCTGATTTTGCGGATTCACCATTGCATCGCCGACGGCATCGCGCTGATCGGCGTGATGTATTCGCTGTTCGACCAGACGCACGATGCGCCCGAACAGGGCGAGGAGCCCGAGGGCCTCAAGCGCGTGCGCGAGAAGCGCGAGGTCAAACAGGCTGCGCGCGCGGAACTCGATTTCATGGAGCAGTTGTTTGCACCGGTGTCGGACGCGGCCGGACGCGCGCTCGCCGTGACCGGCGATGTGGCCGCGCGTTATATGGACATGATGTCCAACCCGGAAAAATTTGCCGGCTACGCGAAGATTGCCGCCGCGGTCACCGCCGAGATTGCGGAACTGGCGACGATGCCGAACGATTCTGCCACGCGCTTTAGGGGCAAGCCCTCGGCGGTGAAGCATGTAGCGTGGAGCGCACCGCTGCCGCTGGCCGACATCAAGGCGGTGTGCAAGGTGCTGGGTGTGTCGGTCAACGATATTTTGCTGGCGAGTGTGGCCGGTGCGATGCGCGCTTATCTTGCGCACAAGGGCGACGACACCGAGGGCATCGAGGTGCGCGGCTTCGTGCCGGTCAACCTGCGCCCGCGCGGGGCCGAGCACAAATTGGGCAATCACTTCGGCCTGGTCGCGCTGGTGCTGCCGGCCGGCATTGAAGACCCGTTCGTGCGCCTGTATAACGTGAAGCAGCGCATGGACGCGCTCAAGAGTTCGTATCAGGCAGCGCTATCGATGGGCATTCTCGGCACTGTCGGCTTTTTGCCGCGCGCGATTCAAAAGCAGGTGCTCGACATGTTCTCCAGCAAAGGCAGCGCCGTGATGACCAACGTGCCCGGCCCGCAGCAGGCGCTGCACCTGGCCGGCGCGCGCCTGGCGCAGCAGATGTTTTGGGTGCCGCAGTCGGGCGACATCGGCATCGGTGTGTCGATCCTCTCGTATAACGGCCAGGTGCAGTTCGGCCTCGTCACCGACCGCAAGTTTGTCGATGACCCGCAGGAGATCGTCAACCGCTTCGCGCCCGAGTTTGACAAGCTGGTGTATTGGCTGCTGCTCGAAGGCGCACCGCCCGGGGGAGTGACGCTGCCCGATTCCAAACAGGAACAAAGCGCAGAGCCGCTACCACCAACAGTTTCACGCGCTATAGCGCCGCAACCAGCTCCCACCAAGACGCGCAGGCCGGCGGCCTTCGCAAAAACACGGCAAGCGAGAACGCCAGCCACCGCACCACGCATGAAAAAGAAAGGCCTGCTCGCGCGTGCAAGAGCGTAAGGAAGCGCACGCAGCACTGAGTGACGCCGCCCGCGTGGCGGCGCATGGTGCTTCTGGCTGTTTGGTGCGCACATCAAGCAACCCGCGACCGCATGCCGAAAAGACTTGGTGGGAGCGGCTCTGGGGCCACGCCGTCGGCCGGCGATCAAGGCACCAACGCCAGGAATCGCTTGTGCCAGGCGATTTTCGTGAAGCGATTTACTTTGTCTGCATCAGCTTCTTGAATTCTTCCACCTGCTGATTGGCGCGCTGCGAAACGATGGCGAGAGCATCGGCCTGCGACTTGCGTGCAATCTCCGCCAACTCCTTCATGTCAGCCACCGCCTTTTCATAGGCCTTGCGCGCCAGTTCGGTCTGCCCGGACGCGTCGTTCGCACCGCTGGCCATATTTTTTGCCGCTTCCTGTGCGCCCTGCATGGCTTGCGTCAGCATTTCGGATTGTTTGCGCGCCATCGCCTGCATGGATTCGTAAGCCGCCTGGTTGACCTGGGTCAGCGCTTCGACATCCTTGCGCCGGGCATCCACAATTGCTGTCATGTCGACGCCGGGGACTTTGAATTGTTCGAACATTTTTGCCAGATCGGCAAACGGGTTGGAAGGACTGTTTTGGGCCATGATATTGCTCCGCTTAGGTGAGTGGGTGGGTGGGTGGGTGGGTGAGTCAGATCGGTGAGTCGATTGAGTGATCTCGATGGATCGATGTGCCGGGTGAAACCATATCAGTACGTTTCGAGATGCAGACGGCCTTCTTTTTTAAGGGCTGAGCCGACGGTTTCCCATGACAGGCCGGCCTGCTGCGCCACATCGCGCAGGGCGAGCACCACGCCTTCTTCCATGCTTTTCAGGCCGCACACGTAGAAGTAGGTGTTGGCGTCGGCGAGCAGGCGTCCGACATCGGCGGCGCGATCGCGCAGCAGGTCCTGCACATAGCGTTTGGGCTGCCCCGGCGTACGCGAAAACGCGAAATTGAGGTCGATGAAATCCTTCGGCAGATTTTGCAGGGGCCCAAAGTAGGGCAGGTCTTCCTTGGTGCGCGCGCCAAAAAACAGCATCAGGCGGCCAGACTCGAATTTGCCGGAAGCGCGCAACCTGCGGCGCCACTCGGTCATCGCACGCATCGGCGCACTGCCGGTGCCGGTGCAGATCATCACGATGTGGCTCTTCGGGTGGTTCGGCATCAAAAAGCTTGCGCCGAACGGCCCGATCACCTGCACCTTATCGCCGATCTGCAAATCGCACATGTAGTTCGAGGCAACCCCACGCACCGGCTTGCCCGCATGATCTTCGAGCACGCGCTTGATGGTGAGCGACAGATTGTTGTAGCCGGGGCGCTCGCCACTGCGCGGGCTGGCAATTGAATACTGGCGCGGGTGGTGCGCGCGCCCGTGCGCGTCGGCTCCGGGCGGAATCACGCCAATCGACTGGCCTTCTAGCACCGGGAACGGGATACCGCCAAAGTCGAGCACGATGTGATGGGTGTCGTACTCGCGGCCCACTTCGGTGACGCGCACGTTGCCGGTTACGGTGGCGGTGATGAATTTTTCCGCTGCCTTGACGCCGTACAGGTTGGTGTACGGGTGTGCGGCCGACCACGGCGCCAGCGTTGCGCCGTAGTGCGCGCTGTTGAACGCGGACTCGCCATTCGCTGCATCGACCAGCGTGGCGGACGGCGCGGGGCCTGCGGAAACCGGGGCCGGCGTGGCAGCACCGGCCGCGCCCTGTGCTGTCACGCCTGCTTCGGCCAATTGCGCCGGCGTCAACTCGGCGGGCAGCGACTCCCAGCCCAACTGCTGGTCCACCGCATAGGCCTTGACGCGCGGCATCACGCGCCAGTTGTCGATCGAGCCGGTCGGACACGGTGAAATGCAGGCCATGCACAGATTGCATTTTTCCGCATCAACCACGTAGTTCATCGAGTCGTGGCTGATCGCCTGCACCGGACAAATCGCCTCGCAGGTGTTGCAGCGAATGCAGATTTCCGGATCGATCAGGTGCTGCTTGATGACGGCGGCTTCGGCCGGTGCGTTCATGGTGATGTCTCCTGGCTCCAAAAGCGGCATTCTGCCGCAAGCGTACCGGCGGATGGAGCGTCACGCGCCAAGCGCGTGTACTCGAAGCCACCGGGTGATGGCTGCCGCAATGCTGTGCGCAACCGGCTCAGTTAAAACGCACGTACTCGAAATCAGCCGGCTGACGGTTGATGCCGATCACCGGCGGCGCAATCCAGTTGGCGAACTTGCCCGGCTCGACCACGCGGCCCATCAATGATGCGACAAACGCGCGGTCTTCGGCATTCGGGAGCCACTCGCCGGCCTTGGCGTTCCACTCGGCATCGGACACCACGCGGCCATCGGGCGACACCTTGACCTTGGAGAGCGCGCCGATGTTGCGGTGGTGCGCCTTGTGCGGCACCTTGAGTTTGACCGGAATGCCGGCTTTTTCGAGCACCTTGTTCCAGCGCCCGACACCGGCCACACAATCCTTGATGAAGTCGTCGCGCAACACTTCGTTGAGGCCATTGAGCATCGGCACGTCCTTTTCCACTAGCGTGCCGTCGCGCGCTTCGAGCACCTTGTAGGTCTGTCCGCGCAGGGTGTGGTCATCGTCACGCTTGCCTTCTTCGTAACGGCCCTTTAGCCCAGAGCTATAGAAGATCGCCGCATTGCTCGACTCATCCGCCCCGAACAAATCCACCGTCACGCTGAAGTGGAAATTGATATAGCGCTGCAGGGTCGGCAGGTCGATCACGCCGGCGGCGCGCAGTGTTTTCACGTCGTCGGTCTTGAGCTCGTTCATCATTTGCGCGGTGCGCGAGATGATGCGCGAAATGCCCGACTCGCCGACGAACATGTGATGCGCTTCTTCGGTGAGCATGAATTTGGTGGTGCGTGCCAGCGGGTCAAACGCCGACTCGGCGAGTGCGCAAAGCTGAAACTTGCCGTCACGGTCGGTGAAGTAGGTGAACATGAAATAGCTCAACCAGTCGGGCGTCTGTTCGTTGAACGCCTGCAGGATGCGCGGATTGTTTTCATCGCCCGAGCGGCGTTCCAGCAGGGCTTCGGCTTCTTCGCGGCCATCGCGGCCAAAATGCTTGTGCAGCAGGTAGACCATTGCCCACAGGTGGCGGCCTTCTTCGACATTGATCTGAAACAGATTGCGCAGGTCGTACATCGATGGTGCGGTGAGACCCAGATGACGCTGCTGCTCGACCGACGCCGGTTCGGTATCACCCTGCGTGACGATGATGCGGCGCAGGTTGGCGCGGTATTCGCCGGGCACATCGGTCCAGGCTTGTTCGCCCTTGTGATCGCCGAAGTGAATCTTGCGCTCGGCTTCACCCGGGTTCAGAAAAATCCCCCAGCGGTAGTCGGGCATCTTGACATGGCCGAACTGGGCCCAGCCTTGCGGATCCACACTGACCGCCGTGCGCAGATACACGTCGTAGTTGTTCGAGCCTTCAGGGCCGACATCGCCCCACCAGTTGAGGAAGTTCGGCTGCCATTGCTCAAGCGCGCGCTGCAGGGTGCGGTCGCTGCCGAGATCGACATTGTTGGGAATTTTGTCGCTGTAGTTGATGCTGCTCATGATGCGCTCCTGTGGTCTCGATCAATTGGTTTGAATCAGGGTGAACCAAGTTGAATTGATTTGAATCGGGTTGGCGCGCCGTGGCCCGCTTTGGACTAAGGTGGCTCAGATTGAATTGACCTTAATTTCGTTTTCAATCTGCCGGCAAGCTTAAACCCGGTTCCAGTCAAACGCCGCCTTGTCGCCCTTGCCGTAGAGCTTGAGCGCGCCTTTTTCGCCGACCGCGTTGGGGCGCTGGAAGATCCAGTTCTGCCAGGCGGTGAGACGGCCGAACACGCGGGTGAACATGTTCTCGGGGCCGTTGAAGCGCAGATTGGCTTCCATGCCGGTGAGCGCATCGGGCGACATCGCCACCCGCTCTTCAATCGCGATGCGCACTTCGTCGGCCCAGTCGATGTCGTCCGGGTTGGAGGTGGCAAGACCAAGCGCGAACGCGGCATCGGCGTCGAGCGCTTGCCCTGCCTTGGCGCGCACGGCGTCGAGTGCGGGCACTTCGTCATAGAAGCGGCGGCCGAGGCGGCTCTGGCCGGTGACCATCGGGTACAGACCGAAATTGGTGTCGGCCACGGTGATGGTGGGTGCGCGGGCCGCATCGTCCGGCAACGCGAGGTGATAGATGCGGTCGCAGGCGAGCGCGAGTTCGAGGAAGGTGCCGGCAAAACAGGAGCCGGACTCGATCAGCGCAAACAGGCTGCGCGACGACACGTCGAAGCGCGAGAAGGTGCGGCGCAGCAGGCCAATGGTTTCGCGCACCAGCCAATGGTCTTTATGTGCCATCAGGGTCGCATCCATCGCCAGCACGGCGGCGGCATCGCCTTGGGTCTTGATCAGCCAGGTGCCGATGTCGAGTTCGTTGGTGCGCATCGACAGGATGGCGTCTTCCAGTTCGCGCGCCAGGGCCAGCGGATACCAGGCGGCACCGGCCGCGGTGATGCCGGCGATGTCGGTGGGTTGCACGCCCGAGGGGCCGTTGACGGTGTAGGTGGCAGTGCGCTTGGCGCGGTCGATCTCAATCGTGACGTGCGGATAGCGCAGCGCATCGGCTTCAATGCTGCGCGTGACCGGCGGCAGGGCCACGCCTTTGCCGTCGGCCGGGCGGTCGCTTTGCGCAGCCAGATCAAGCGCGCGTTCCTTGACTTTTTGTGCGAACACGGCCGGCTTGGCGATGTGATCCACCAGACGCCAGTCTTTGGCCTTCTGGCCGCGCACGCCTTCGACACTGGTGCAAAACAGGTCAGCTAAGTCATGGCGCACATGCTTCTTGTCGGTCACGCGGGTCAGGCCGCCGGTGCCGGGCAATACGCCAAGCAGCGGCACTTCGGGCAGACTTACGGCCGAAGCGCGGTCGTCGACCAGCATGATTTCGTCGCAAGCCAGCGCCAGCTCGTAACCGCCGCCGGCGCAGGCGCCGTTGACCGCAGCCAGGAATTTGAGGCCGCTGTGGGTGGAAGAATCTTCCAACCCATTGCGCGTCTCATTGGTGAATTTGCAGAAGTTGACCTTCCATGCATGGCTGGAGACGCCGAGCATGAAGATGTTTGCGCCCGAGCAGAACACTTTTTCTTTGGCGCTGGTGACGACTACCGTGCGTACTTCGGGGTGTTCGAAGCGGATGCGGTTGATCGCGTCGTTGAGTTCGATATCGACGCCGAGGTCGTAACTGTTGAGTTTGAGTTTGTAGCCAGGG
>JANOYK010000768.1:0-2295 GCA_031428855.1 Burkholderiales bacterium
CCGCCGGATGTGATGAACCACAACCTCGAATCGGTGCCGCGCCTGTACAAAGAGGCGCGCCCCGGTTCGGACTATCACCACTCGCTCAAACTGCTCAAGGATTTCAAGGCGGCGCATCCGCAGGTGCCGACCAAGTCCGGCCTGATGCTCGGCCTGGGTGAGCGCGACGAAGAAATTCTCGACGTCATGCGTGATCTGCGCGCCCATCACGTCGATATGCTCACGCTCGGCCAATACCTCGCGCCTTCGGGCCATCACCTGAGCGTCAAGCGTTACGTTGAACCGGCCGTGTTCAAGATGTTTGAGTCCGAAGCGGCCAGGCTTGGCTTCTCGCACGCCGCCTGCGGGCCGATGGTGCGCTCAAGCTATCACGCCGATGTGCAGGCGCATCAGGCAGGCGTAACCACGGCAGGCGTGGTCTGAAACACGGACCTGCCCTGAAACCGTTGGTGCGCAAGGGTTTCAGCCGTCATGTCGCCACAGCCCTTGATGGACAACGGTTTCCAGCCGGTGGTTGTCAAAAAAACTTCAACACCTTGAGCGGCACGTAGACCGTCATCACCAGCACGATCACGAGGGCAATCCACGCCAGACCGCGCTGCAGCGGCGTCGGGTTGTCCGGGGTTTCCCACTTGCCCGGGTCCCAGCGGTCAGTCCAGGCCCAGTAGCGCGGCGGCTCTTCGGGCGTCACGGCTTCCAGCACGGCGGCGCTATCCGGTGGAGCGGCAGCGGCAGCGGCAGCGGCAGCAACAGCGGCAGCAACAACCGGCTTTGGTGCCTCGCTCATGCCGCTTCCTTAAGCAGCTTGTCAATCAGCACATGCAGACTGGCGAAGTCCGGCTCGCCGAGAAAACTTTTGACGATGTTGCCGCGCTTGTCGATGATGAAGGTGGTCGGCGTCAAGCGGATGTCGCCAAAACTTCTCGCAATCTCGCCGCGCGCATCCAGCGCCACCTTGAACGGCAAGCGGTTGCGCTCGGTGTAGGCCAAAACGTAATCGGGCCGGTCGTACTCCATCGCCACTGCAATCGTCTCGTAGCCGCGCGCCTGAAATTTTTGAAAGGTGGCGGCAATCTGCGGCATCTCCTTGACGCAGGTCACGCACGAGGTGGCCCAGAAATTAACCAGCGTCACCTTGCCGCGCAAATCAGCGGTGCCGATCAGCTCGCCCTTGAGGGTGGCGAATGTCACCTGCGGCGCTGGCTTCGGTGCGCTGGCAACATAGAGCCAGACCGCAAGCGCCGCCGCGCATGCTGCGGCGATGCTGCCAGCCAGCTTGCCCGATAATGTCATTGCATTGCCCCGCACATCATGTTTCAACCATTCCGGACTGACGCTGCCAGCCTCTCTATTTTGTCCACCCTTGGTACTGCCCTGCCTGCCACCACGGCAGCCACCACGGCAGCCACCACCTACACAAAGACCTCAATACCATGAACCCCCATTCTACTGCCCGCCGCACCCTGCTTCGCGTGGTTGTCCTCTCGGGCATCGCCACCGCGATGGGCTTCGTCAGCCGTCATGCGTTGGCGCTGTCGTGGGGCGACATTTCCAACCAGGACGCGGTGGCCGGTCTTAAATCGGCACTCAGTTCCTCCACTGTCAAGGCAGTCGAAAAACTCGCCGTCGCGGGCGGCTTCTGGAATAACGACAAGGTGAAAATTCCGCTGCCCGGTTATCTCGAAGACGCGCGCAGCATGATGAACATGATCGGCATGCGCAAACAGGCCGAAGAATTGCAACTGGCGATGAACCGCGCGGCTGAATCGGCGGTGGGCGAGGCCAAGCCGATTTTTGTCAACGCCATCAAATCGATGAGCGTGCAGGACGCCAAGGGCATCATCTCGGGCGGGCAGGATTCGGGCACCCAGTATTTCAAGGGCAAGACCGCAGACACGCTGCGCGCCAAATTTTTGCCGGTGGTCAAAAAAGCCACCGAGCGCGTCGGCCTCGCGCAAAAATACAACGACATCGCCGCCAAGGGTGCTTCGCTCGGCATCGTCAAGGGCGATCAGAAAACGGTCGAAACCTTCGTCACCCAAAAGGCGCTCGATGGCCTGTTTTTGATGATGGCGGATGAAGAAAAAGCGATTCGCGCCGACCCGGTAGGCAAAGGCACTGATATCGTCAAGAAGGTGTTTGGCGCGTTCGGCAAATAGTGTTATTGCGTCATAAACGCCTGACGCAATAACTCCGCAGAATCGAGGGCGCGCTTGAGGCGGCCCTCATTGTGCGGGGCGGCCCTCATTCTGCGTGGCGGCCTTCATTGTGTGGGGCGGCCCTCATTCTGCGTGG
>JANOYK010000769.1:0-3379 GCA_031428855.1 Burkholderiales bacterium
TGCATCTTGGCGCGCTCTTGCAGCAGCGCGATTGGCTCTTTGCCATACGGGCTGTCGTGATACACCAGCGCGATTTTCTTGCCCTTCAATTTGTCAACGCCGCCTTCTTTCATGCCGATGTGCTGAATCAGCATGTCAGCCGCACCCCAGTAGGTGCCGCCGAGCGGGAAGTTGTACTTGAACACCTGGCCGTCCACCGAGTCAGCGCGGCCATAGCCTGCGGTGATGATCGGTATCTTGTCGGTGAAGGTCTTGTCGGTCAGCGCGAAGGTGATGCCGGTCGAAAGCGTATGCACCACGGTGGCGCCGGTCGGGCCTTTGCCTTTGAGGCGCTCGTAACACTCGACGCCGCGGTCGGTGGCGTAGCCGGTTTCGCACTCTTCAAACGTGATCTTGACACCGCCGATGCCGCCGTCGCGCGCGTTAATCATCTTGAGGTAATCGACGTAACCGTTGGCGAACGGCACGCCGTTGGGAGCGTAAGCGCCAGTGCGGTAAGACAGGACTGGGAAGAACTGCTCCTTGGCCTGGGCGTGCGCTGCAGACACCATCGACGCGGACAGCGCGACGGTGGCAGCGGCATTTAGTGCATGTCGTGCGAAACGTTTCAACATTGCTTGTCTCCTTGGTGGTGATACGGGCTCAAAAACAGTTGCTTCTGTGACAACTCGGATGATGCTTGGAAAAAACTATACGCGAAAGGTTCCGGTTTGGGTGAAATTGAGCCGCTTGAGCCGCTTGGGACGGGATCGGACCGGATTGGGCGGAATCGAATTCCCCCCGGCGCTTGCCCGGTTTTCGGAGGTCAGTGCGGGAACGGCCACAGCCGCAATTTCTCCTTGCCAATCGCCCACAGCCGCGCGATGCCAAGCGGCTCAACGATCAGGAAAAACACGATCAGCGCGCCGAAAATCATGAACTCAAGATGCGAGGTCATCGCCGTATCAATCGGGATGCCGATGTGGTTGAGCAGCGGCAGCATCTGGCTCAGTGCCAGCGGCAGCAGCACGATGAAGGCCGCGCCAATGTAGCTGCCCAGGATCGACCCCATGCCGCCGATGATAATCATGAACAGGAGGTTGAGCGAAAAGTTAATCGAAAACGCGGCCGGCTCCCACGAACCCAGGTGCAAAAACCCCCACAGCGCCCCGGCCACCCCGGCGTAAAACGCGCTCACGGCAAACGCGGTCAGCTTGGCATACATCGGGCGGATGCCGATCACCTCGGCCGCCACGTCCATGTCGCGCATCGCCATCCAGGAGCGCCCGATGTGGCCGCGCACCAGATTCTTCGCCATCAGGGTAAACACGATCACCACCGCGAGGATGAACAGGTATTTCTTGACCGGCGTATTGAGTTCCCAGCCGAGCAGTTCTACCGGCGCGGTCGAGACCGAGCCGGAGGCCGAGTAGTTGGTGAACCACTTGACGCGCGCGAACACCCAGTCAGTGAAAAATTGCGCCGCCAGGGTCGCCACGCCAAGGTACAGCCCTTTGATTTGCAGCGAGGGCAGACCGAACAAAACCCCGATCAGCGCCGCGATCACCCCGGCCAGCACCAGCACCAGCACAAAATTGAGCATCGGGAAACGCACTGCGATGTTGTAGGCGGCATACGCGCCAATCGCCATGAAGGCGGCGTGCCCAAGCGAAATCTGGCCGCAATAGCCGACCAGAATGTTCAGGCCAATCGCGGCCAGGGTCACGATCAGAAACGGGATCAAAATCGCGCGGAACATGTAGTCCGACGCGAGGAAGGGCATGGCACCAGCCGCAAACGCGATCAGGCCGAAGATGAACCAGCGGTCCTGGCGGATGCCGAGAATCTGCTGGTCAGCGGTGTAAGAGGATTTGAACTGGCCGTTTTCGCGGTAGAACATGGTGGTCGTTGCCCAATCGCTAAGTCTGGTCTAAGTCTGGTCTAGATCTGGATGTGCGGTTCAACGCGGTGCGCTTGCGCGCGCTGACGCCACACGGTCTGGTTACAGGGTCAGGTTCAACCCGGTCAGGTTCAACCCGGTCAGGTTAAACCCGGTCAGGTTAAACCCGGTCAATATGTTTTTCGCCGAACAAGCCTTCCGGCCGCACCATCAGGAACAGGAGTGCCAGCACATAAGCAAACCAGTTCTCAATGCCGCCGCCGGCCAGATCAAACAGTTTCACCAGCGGCGGCCCCATGAACACCTCGGCCATTTTTTCGCCGACACCGATGATGAGGCCACCCAAAATCGCACCGGGAATCGAGGTGAAGCCGCCCAGAATCTCCACCGGCAGCGCTTTTAACGCCAACTGCGAGATCGAGAACTGCACCCCGAGCTTGGCCCCCCACACCATGCCCGCCACCAGCGCCACAATCCCGGCCACCGCCCACACAATCACCCAGATGCGGTTGAGTGGAATCCCGATCGATTGCGCCGCCTGATGGTCGTCGGCCACCGCGCGCAGCGCACGTCCGGTCGCGGTCTTCTGAAAAAAAATCGCCAGCAGCAGCACCAGCGCCGCCGCAATCACGGTCGCCACCAAATCTTCGCGGCTCACCAGAATGCCGCCCTGGAACATCGATTCGAGGATGAAGGACGGCTCCTTCGCGATGCCCAGATCAATTTTGTAAATGCCGCTGCCCCAGATGGTCTGGCCAAAGCCGTCGAGAAAAAACGTCACGCCCAACGTGGCCATCAACAAGGCCACCGGGTCTTGCGCCACCAGCGGGCGCAGCACGATGCGTTCGATCAGCCAGGCCAGCAGCACCATGATGCCGCTGGCGAGCACAAACGCCAGCGCCAGCGCGGGAAACCCGGCCGGGATGCCAATCCAGCCCGGCAGCCACTCGGCCAGGCGCGCCAGCGCGAGCGCGGCAAACAGCACCATCGCGCCCTGCGCAAAATTGAACACCCCCGATGCCTTGAAGATCAGCACGAAGCCGAGCGCCACCAGCGAATAGAGCACCCCGGCCATCAAGCCGCCGATCAGCACCTCGAGATAGAAGCCCAAGGGACTGCCGGTCAACAGCGGAGCCACCAGCCCGGCTGCCAGCACTGCGCCCAATATCGCGACCGGGCCGTTCTTTTTAGCTGCCATGTTGCATCCTCATTCTCTTAATGACTTACGCCAAGGTAGGCCTTGATGACTTCCGGATCATTGCGCACCGCAGCGGGGGTGCCGTCGCCAATCTTCTTGCCGTAATCGAGCACCAGGACGCGGTCGGAGATATCCATCACCACGCCCATGTCGTGCTCGATCAACACCACGGTGGTGCCAAACTCGTCGTTGATGTCGAGCACAAAGCGGCACATGTCCTGCTTTTCTTCCATGTTCATGCCGGCCATCGGCTCATCGAGCAGCAGCACCTGCGGCTGCGCTGCGAGCGCGCGCCCGAGGTC
>JANOYK010000770.1:0-2585 GCA_031428855.1 Burkholderiales bacterium
GCGTGCGCCGGTTGCCCAGCACAAAATCACTCAGCGCCACCTCGCGCACGCCGTGCGCCGAGGCCAGCTCAACGCGTGCGCCCAGCGCCAGCAGCGGTGGCACCCCATCAGCCGCAGGAGACGCATTACACAAATTGCCCGCCACCGTGCCAGCGTTTTGAATCTGCACGCCGCCAATCTCGCGTGCAGCCGCGCGCAGGGCGTCAAACTGCGCGTTTATCTGCGGTGACATCGGTGCCACAATCAACTCGCTCCATGTCACTGCCGCGCCGATGCGCATCAGGTTGCCTTCATCACGGATGCCGCGCAACTGCGCCACGCGCGTGATGTCGAGAATGTCGGCTTGCACCGGCTGGCCGACCCGCGCCGGATAAAAATCAGTGCCGCCAGCCAATACAGTAAGACGGCGCGCCGCCAGCGCGGCAAGCGCATCGCCAAGGCTCGATGGCCGCAGATAATCGTGAGTGTGCATAGCCGCTATAGTACAGACAAGCAATCCGCGCAAAAAGGCGCGTCATGGAGTCAACATCATGTGGCCAACATCTATGTGGCTGAAAAACTGCTGGTACGTCATCGCGTGGGAACACGAAATCCCCGCTGACGGATTTCTCGCCCGCACCGTGTTGGGCGAACCGCTGCTGGTTTACCGCACATCCAATGGCGCGCTCACCGTGCTCGAAGACCGCTGCTGCCACCGCCAGGCCCCGCTCTCCAAAGGCCGTCGCGAAGGCGACGCCATCCGCTGCGGCTATCACGGCCTCAAGTTCGACGCGAGCGGCGTGTGCATCGAAGTGCCGGGCCTCGAAAAACCACCGGCCAGCGCCCGTGTTCGCACCTATCCGGTGGCTGAACACAACAAATGGGTCTTCGTCTGGATCGGTAACCCCGTGCGTGCCGACACCACCATGCTGCCCAACAACTACTCCAACAACGATCAAGGCTGGCACTACAAGCCCGGCTACATGCACTACGACACACCCTACCTGCTCATTTGCGACAACCTGCTCGACTTCTCGCACCTGAGTTACGTCCACGAAAAAACGTTGGGTGGCTCGCCAGCCATCGCGCAAGCGCGCCCGCAGATTGAACCCATCACAGAGCACGATCACCCCGGCCAGCGCGGCCTGCGCATCACCCGCCGCGTCCCCGACGTGCCACCGCCGCCCTACTATCACAAGATACAAAAGCTCTCCGGCTACATCGACCGCTGGTTCATTTACGACTTCCTGTTCCCGGCCACACTGCTGATGCAATCGGGCGGCCGCCCGGTCAGCGACGCAGAAGGCGACATGACCAACGCCGTGCAACTGCACAGCTGCCAAACGCTGACACCGGAAACTGAAACGAGCACGCACTACTTCTTCCAGCAATCGCACCAGAGTGGAAAAGGTGACGACAGCGTCACCAACGGCATCTACAACAGCCTGGTGATGGCCTTCAACGAAGACCGCGACATGATTGGCGCGCAGTACCGCAATCTGAACTCTGACGCGGCGATGCTGCCGCTGTGGATGGATGCGGCGCTGGTGCAGTGGCGCAAGATGCTGGAGCAGGCGGTGGCCAGCGAAAGGAAAAACACCAAACTCAAGACAGCAGACGACTAAGCCGAAATGGAGTTCGACCGCAGGATGGTTGCGTTGTTGAAACACCATTCGCCAGCCGAATTGATTGACGCTATTCCCTGGAGCGTCGTCAAAAAGAGGAATGGTCTCTAAACCAAACCGGAGCAACAGCTTCAATGAGGCCGGGGCAAAAACTCCCGGAATTGTGAAGTTGCGGGCCGTGACGCGCGCCGCCTGCAGGTGATGGATTCACACGCAGGCTTGCCCCAGGCCCCAGCGCACACTCTCGCGCACCAGCGCAGATTCATGATTGGCACGGCCCTGCAAGCCTTGGTGGATGCGGTTCCTGGCGGCATCATCGCCAGACTCGGCTCCCGGAGCGGCTCGCAGGGCATTGCCCAGTGCAATCGCGATGTTTGACAGCCACTTGGCGTAGCCAATGCGCAGTATTGCGCTGCCCGCCATGCGTTGCTTGAAGGTGGAGGAAGCCTTGCGGGTGCATCGCGCTGCGCGGTTCGGCGCGGTGCTTGATCACATTCAAGCCTACGCCAAAGCAAAGGGCCTGGATCGCATCACGGAAGAGGAGATCGAAGCCGAGATCATCGAAGAATATGCCGGCGTGCTGCACCGGCCCCGGCTTGCCCTGCCGCCGCGCGACGTGGATGAACTGATTGCGCTCATCGGAATTCTGCATCTCCCCAGGCAAGAACGCGCTCCTTCCCTGCACAAGCGCCGGATTTACGCCCCCTGAGCCTTGACCACCAATCAGAATGGCTTCGGTAGACATTCCCTTGGCATCCGGCATTGGGAATTTGCCAAGTGTCATTTATCTGGCGGCGGCACGCTCTGCATACCAGCGCATTGGCAATGCTGTGTCTGTACACTATAATGTACAGACACAGTGCAGAACACCATCGACAGGAGATCGCCATGCAGGAAGCGACATTCACCGAATTGCGCAATCACGCCAAGGACTATTTCGACGCTGTCGAGCGCGGCGAGACGGTGCGCGTTTTCCGCAAT
>JANOYK010000771.1:0-4792 GCA_031428855.1 Burkholderiales bacterium
CGCTTCTGGCTGGTACATCGCAACCCGGTGCTGTTGTTCCCCAGCCGTCAGGGTGGCGTCAAATGCGCCGCGCGCGCCAGAACGCACATGGATCCGGGCGGCGTCCAGACCACCCTGCACCAGGTCATCAAGTCCTGCGGCCTAAAAAAAACATCACCCCGCACAGCCTGCGCCACTATCCCGAGTCCCGGAATATTCCGAGTCAAATTGGGGGAGCACGAGCTGGCGGGGCATTCAGAAGCATCGTTGAAGGTTGGTTGTCGGCATATTGCATGAGGTTAGAGTCCACTCAGAAACGCGAGAAGCTGGTCATCAGGTCGAAAGCGTCCGACTCGTCCGGGTTGTGGATCCACTCTATCGAGGGCGGCTTGCTTCATCTCGAGGTTGGCATCAAGATATATTTGCGTCGTCTCGACTGATTCATGCCCAAGCCAAAGAGCGATCACGCTACGATCTACCCCTGCTTGCAGAAGTTCCATCGCCATGGTGTGCCGAAGCACATGCGCAGTGACATGCTTCTTCGCCAACGATGTACATGCCTGGCATGCCTGTGCAACGTGCTTTGCCAATAGATACTGCACACCGTCCGCGCTTAGCCGAGCACCTCGCGCACTGGGAAACACGATCGCGTCATCACTTGTTTCTATCTCGCGCAGCCACGCGCGCAGGACATCAGCGGCGGGCTTGGTCAGCGGGGTCGATCGCTCCTTGCGCCCCTTGCCGACGACACGCACATGGGCTCCCGTAGCCAAACAAAGCTCACGGCGACGCAAACCGGTGATTTCCGACAAACGCAAACCCGTCTGAACGGCGAGCAGCATAAGCGCGTGATCTCTTCGCCCAGAACGAGTACCCAGGTCAGGGGCGCGCAGAAGTGCGTCGATCTCCTCTCGATTGAGAAACCCGATCTGCGTGCGGGTGCAGCGCTTGTTCGGCACGGCCAGTACACGCTGAATTTGCGCCGCGTGGGCGGGCATCTCGAAAGACGCATACCGAAAGAACGAGCGAATGGCGGTCAGTCGCAGGTTTCGGCTAATGGCGCTGATTCCCCGTGTGGTTTGCAAGTCTTCGAGGAACGCGGCGATCAACGGCGCATCGATCTGCTCGAAAGTTAACTTCTGCGGCCCAACGCCGAGCCGCTTTTGCGCGAACTGCAATAGCAGCCGAAAGCTGTCCCGGTATGACCCAATGGTGTGAGGGCTGGCCTGGCGCTGCTGCATCAGCCGACTGGTAAAAAAGCTTTGCAGGAGCGCGGGAAAGCTGGGCGTGGTCATTGCCGACCCTCCCAGCGTTGCTCCATACGGGTCATCGCCAGCGTCATGAGCTGTGGGTGAGCGCTGAGATACCAGTAGGTGTCGCGAACATGCACATGCCCGAGATACGTCGACAGCACCGGCAGGCGTCGCTCGACATCCTGACCCGATCGGTACCAACCCAGCAGGGTCTCGACGGCGAATCGATGACGAAAGTCGTGCAGGCGAGGCCCATGGCTGTCAGTCATCCCGCGCAGGCCGACTTGGCGTGACAAGTGGTAGAAGGTGCGACGCACATCGCCGCCGTCAAGTTGGTTACCTGTGCGAGTGACAAAGAAATGGATCGACTTGGAGTCGCCGAGCTGGTTTGCCCGGCGCGCCCGGTAGCTTGCCAGGACGTCCCGGGTGGAGGCGTGAATCGGCACCAACCTGGATTTGCCGAATTTGGTCCCGCGCACCGTGAGCACGCCGGTGTCGAGGTCGACATCATCCAGCTTCAGCCGCAGCGCCTCGCCCACGCGCAGACCTGTCACACTCAACAGGCCGAGCAGCGCATGGTATGTCCAGCGTCGCAACTCCGTGTCCGCTGACAATTGCAGCGCATGTTCGAGCAGGCGCTCGATTTCGTTGAGCGAATAGAGGTAGGGATGGGCACGCGCCGCGCGAAACGGCAGCAAGCCGGGCGGCGGAACCTCGGTGTCGGGATTATTGGCGACGTGATGGCGCGCGAAACATCGCACGTAGCTCAGGCGCTGCGCCCAGTGTGCCGGCTGCGCATTTCTTGGCTGCTGCGCCCAGTCCAGTGCCAGTTGTGTGGTGATGCAGTCGGCGTTCTGTTGTTCCATGAACGATGCGAACTTTGCGAGCACCATTCCGGCAGCATGAAGCTTGAACCCCAAGCTTCGGCGCAACGCGAGATAGTCGTGGATTGCCATGGTCAGCGGCTTCATTGCACACCTCCCGGCCAAGGAAGGGCCAACGCATGCAACGACACAAGATCGACCTTCGCGTAAATCGTGGTGGTTTGCGGGTTGCGATGACGCAGGATCTCCGCGATCTCGCCAAGCGAGGCACCCCCGCCGAGCATCTGTGTAGCCAGCGAATGGCGCAACAGGTGCGCCCCCATGGTGGGCGAATCGATTCCGGCGCGTTGCAAGGCACGGCGCACTATGCAACTGATAGTACCCGGGCCACCCAGTGCGCGGCGGGGCGCACGAGATCGGATAAATACGTTACGCAATGAACACGCGGGGCGGCCTTGGCGCAAGTAGTTTGCCAAGGCAGTGCCGACATCCGCAGGCAGCGGCAGGCAGTCGACACGCTGTGCCGGGCCGCAGATGCGCAGGGTTCCTGTGGCCCAATCAAGGTCATCCAGTGTCAGTTGGACCACTTCGCTGGCGCGCAGTCCAAGTCGTGAAATCAACAGCAGGATCGCGTAGTCACGAATGCCGGAGGCCCTTTGTTGCTCGCACTTGGCGAGCACACTTTGCACCTGCGAGGGCGATATCGTCTTTGGAATCCCGGCCATCGACCAGTTCGCCACCGTTGGCACGCAGCCATCCAAGTCGGTGACGATGTCGCCGCGATAGCGCCCGTAGCGCAAGAACGAACGTAAAGCCGAGGTCATGACTTGGGCACGTTTCGGATGGTGCAAGCGTGCCGCATCGGCCTGTACGAAGCGAATCACATCGACGGCAGCGATCTGATCGAGCCAAACCTCCGCGTCGCCGAAGACATTCTCAAGAAAGCGCCCGACCGAATCGCCGTACAAGCGAATCGTCGCTGCGGCGAGTCCGCGTTCGCGCAACAGATACTGCTCGAATTGCTGAAGAGTCTGAAGTGCCGGCGTGATCGCAGCCTCCCGTTCGGAGCTTGCCTGGTGCGCTTCTGGTGCAACCAGCCGAGCGAACCCGCGAAGCGTAAAGGCATCGCCGCGGCGGCGGCGGCGGTGCAGCCAACGATCATCAAGGTAGTCAGCTACATGGGTCGCCGAAAGGCTTGGACCTTGGATTCCACGCTGATCGAGCCAGGCCGCAAAGTCCTTGACCAACCGGGTCGATGTCTTCACCGAAGCCGCTGCGTATTCCTGATCCCGCTGTTGCTCAACAAAAATCTGAACGAACGTAGAAATTGAACCATTCTGCGCCTCTCGGCACGGGTCCTTGAATGTCTGAGTCATGATCATCTCCAGTTGCACCACAAGGCGTGGCTGGTGATGAGACTATGCCGAGCAAACCTTGCCAACTACCCGTTGATGCAAGGTGCTGGCCAATTTGACTCGGAATATTCCGGGACTCGGGATAGTGGCGCAGGCTGTGCGGGGTGATGTTTTTTTTAGGCCGCAGGCTTTGACCACTTTGTGCAGGTCGCTCTGGACGCCGCCCGGATCCATGTGCGTGGTGGCGCGCGCAGCGCGTTTGGTGCCGCCCTGACGGCTGGGAAACAGCAGCACCGGGTTGCGATGCAGTTGCCAGAAACGCTGCAATAGCCGGTGGGTGGTGTGTGGCAGGGGGACGAGGCGGTCCCGGTTGCCTTTGGCGTCGCGGATGTGGACGCGCCCGCGTGCGGCGTCAATGTCGCCTACTTGCAGCCGCAGTCCTTCGCCCAGACGCAGACCCATGCTGTAGAGCGTGAAGAAGAACACCCGGTAACTGATGATGCGGGTGGCGGCGAACAGGCGTTGGCTTTCTTCGACTGTGACGATGTCGGGCAGGCGTTGCGCCTTGGGCGGTTTGACTAGTCCTGGCGCGGCCCAGGGTTTGCGCAAGACATACTGGTAGTAGAACTTCAACCCATACAGGTCGAGCTTGACGGCGCTCCAGGAGTGCGAGGCCAATAGCTCGGTGAAGAAGTCGGTCAGTTGCGCTTCGGTCACAGTCAGTGCGTCAATCTGATAGTCAAACCGGGTGCCGATGCGGCGGATCGCGCGTGAATACGCGTCTATCGTCTTGGGCCGCATCCCTTTGAGCTTGAGATGCTTGAGGTGCAGGGCGTAGTTCTGGTCGAAGTGCTGCTTGACCTGCGGTGTGACCGTGGTGCGCTTTGCGCCGGACAGTGTTTCCATCTTGGAGTAACCTCATATTTCGTTATGAAACAACCCATCGTGAGAGGGGGCGAGGTTACATTTTGATTCCACTCTGTCACCCTGGATTTCTCCGCGTAGCGGCTTCGTCCAACCTTACATTCAAGCGGGCGCGCTGCGCGCGCCGCTCAATTCAACGTTGGGCGTCACGGCAGTGCTCGCGTTCCTTGGAGCCGAGGTCGCCGCTAGTCAAGAACGCGGAAAAGTCCTTGCCCGGCGCTGCCGAATGGCCTTTCATGGGCATTCCAACAGCGTGGATTCTCGGTCAGGCCAGGTCCCAAGGCGAGGTTGCGATAGGACGATAGGGTGGCCGCAAGATTCTATCAGCTAGATTGTTCATGGTTAAACAAGAGGAGGGGCGATGGCGACATATGTGCTTGTTCACGGTGCATGGCAGGGCGCGTCCACTTGGGCCTTTGTCGAGGAGGGCCGACGCGCCAACGGTCATAAGGTACAC
>JANOYK010000772.1:0-2613 GCA_031428855.1 Burkholderiales bacterium
GCCTCAGTTCGCGCAACGGGCAACACAAAGCCCGCGACTTTGTCCAGCCCTTGCGTGAACACCTGGCGCAGGCGCTTGCGCGCCATTTCATCTTCGAGGCGCGCATCGAACGGGTCAACATTGACCGGCAGCTTGCGTTCACGCCACAGGTAATACCAGACATCCTCGTACGCCGGGAACACATACTTGGGATCGAGTGCGAGACGCTGCGCGATTTTTTCGAGAAAGGTTTTTGCCTGCGCCTCCGTCACACCGTAATCGACGGCTTCGTTGGCAAACAGCGACGCGTCGTTCCAAACGGGCTCACCATCCTTGCGCCAGTAGAGATTGAGCGACCAGCGCGGCAATTGCTCGCCCGGATACCACTTGCCCTGGCCGTAATGCAGCAGGCCGCGCGGTGCATATTTCGATTTCAACTTGGTGAGCAGGCTGGCACCGAGCCTGCGCTTGGTCGGCCCGAGGGCGGCGGTGTTCCATTCGACGCCGTCGCGGTCATCCACCGACACAAAGGTCGGCTCGCCACCTTGCGTCAGGCGCACGTCGTGTTTTGCCAGGTCGGTATCGATGCGCGCGCCGAGTGCGTCGATCTCGCTCCATTGCGCTTCGGTGTAGGGCTTGGTGACGCGCGGCGCTTCCCATACGCGCTCGACCTTCATCGAGTGCGCGAAAGTGACTTCGCACTCCTCCAGGCCGCCGCTGATGGGTGCCGCCGACGACGGCTCGGGAGAACAGGCCAGCGGAATATGGCCTTCACCGGCCAGCAAACCG
Organism: Burkholderiales bacterium; assembly: GCA_031428855.1. GTDB lineage: Bacteria > Pseudomonadota > Gammaproteobacteria > Burkholderiales > JAEUOS01 > CANJDH01. The sequence goes on from JANOYK010000772.1 coordinate 769, forward strand.
GACGTGGGGTCCAGGCCGATCCAGCCCGCACCCGGCAAATAGACCTCGCACCAGGCATGCAAGTCGGTGAAATCGACTTCGCTCCCGGACGGGCCATCGAGCGATTTGACATCGGGTTTCAACTGGATCAGATAACCCGAGACGAAGCGTGCCGCCAGTCCCAACTGGCGCATCACCTGCACCAGCAGCCATCCGGTGTCGCGGCAGGAGCCGGATGCCAGCTCCAGCGTTTTCTCCGGTGATTGCACGCCAGGCTCCATCCGCACCAGGTATTGAATGTCACGCTGCAGGCGCTGATTGACCGCGACCAGGAAGTCGTTGGTCTGCATTCTTTTTTGGGTGACCTCGGCCTTGATGTCCTGCACGTATTGCTTGAACCTGGGCTTGGGCGGCGTGGTGGCCAGATAGGGTGCCAGTTCGCGCGCCATATCCGGCACGTATTTGAACGGGCTGTGCTCGGCGCGCGGTTCGACAAAGAAATCGAACGGATTGAGCACTGACATTTCGGCCACCAGATCGATTTCGATGCGCAGTTCCGTGGTTTTTTCCGGGAAGGCGAGGCGCGCGAGGTAGTTCGACTGCGGATCCTGCTGCCAGTTGATGAAATGCTTGCCCGGCGTCACGTTCATCGAGTAGGACAGGATGCGCGTGCGGCTGTGCGGCGCGGGGCGCAGGCGCACCACCTGCGGCCCGAGGTGGATGCGGCGGTCGTAGGTGTAATGGGTGACGTGATTGAGTGCAACGTGGATCGACAAGGAGTGCTCCTGAATGGTTGTTCCAGTGCCGCAGCACGATGCGTTCCGCATTTGCTGTTGCACCCGGTTGTTGCGCCAAGTGGCAAGCCAGTCCGCTGCAATCTGACGGTACCATACGTTTTTTTTCCCCGGTATTCACTCATGACCTACGGTGTCGCCATCCGCAACGAGGCGGGCCTCGTTTTTTTGTCTGACTCGCGCACCAACGCCGGTGTCGATCAGATCAATACGTTTCGCAAAATGCATGTGTTCGAGACGCCGGGAGACCGGGTGATGGTGCTGCTCACGGCGGGTAATCTGTCCATCAGCCAGTCGGTGTCGAGCGGCATCCGCATGGCGATGGATCAAAGTGGCGAGAAAAGCCTGGCCTCATGCCCCAACATGTTCTCCGCAGCCAAGCTGGTGGGTGCGGCGATCCGCAAAGTGTATGAGCGCGACGCTGCATCGCTGAAGGACTTTGGCATCGACTTCAATGTCAGCCTGATTTTTGGCGGGCAAATCAAGGGCGAAGCGCCGCGCCTGTTCAGCCATTACTCGGCGGGCAATTTTATCGAGGCCACCGGCGAGACGCCGTATTTCCAGATTGGCGAATCGAAATACGGCAAGCCGATTCTCGACCGTGTGATCGAAGGCCGGCTCACACTGGACGAAGTGGCCAAGTGCGCGCTGATCTCGATGGACTCGACCATCAAGTCGAATCTCTCGGTCGGGCTGCCGCTGGACTTGCTGTGCTACGAGCGCGATGCGCTCAAAGTGACCAGGCACAAATTGATCGATTCCAAGGATGAATACTTTGCGTCGATCCGCGGGCGCTGGGCCGACCAGCTTAAGAAAGTGTTCAACGAATTGCCGGAACCTGGCTATTGGCTGTGAGCGCTAGTGGGATGCGCGCGCTTGACGCCGCAGTGCGTGGCGCAGCAGGCACCGCAGCAGGCACCGCAGCAGGCGCCGCAGCAGGCACCGCAGCAGGCACCGCAGCGGCTCACCGGCGCAGCGCTGCTTTTGACACCAGGTTGAAGTAGGCTGCGCACATGCCGGCGGCGAGCGCCATGCCGGCTATCGCGCCAATCCAAAATCCTTGCGCGCCCAT
>JANOYK010000773.1:0-8589 GCA_031428855.1 Burkholderiales bacterium
GTTCGTCATCGGCAAGCCGCTCGATCCGCTCAACGCCAAGACGCGCCACGGCACCGCGTTGATTGCATTTTTTGCCTGGGTTGGCTTGGGGGCCGATGGCCTCTCCTCCGCCAGCTACGGCCCGGAAGAAACCTTCCTCGCGCTGTTGCACTACCCCGGTGCCAGCACCGGTATCGGCCTCTACCTCGTCGTCGCCACCGTCATCACGGTGTTCATCATCGCGCTCGCCTACAACCAGGTGATCGAACTGTTCCCCACCGGCGGCGGCGGCTACCGGGTGGCAACGCAACTGATCGGCCCCTACCCTGGCCTGGTGTCGGGCGCGGCGCTGATCCTCGACTACGTGCTGACCATCGCGATTTCGATTGCGGCCGGGGTCGATGCCATGTTCAGCCTGCTGCCACCCGGATTTCAGCAATACAAACTCATCACCGAAGTGGTGTTCGTGCTGTTGCTGCTGACGCTCAACCTGCGCGGCATGAAGGAAGCCATCACGTTGCTGTTGCCGGTGTTCATGGGCTTCATCATCACCCATGTGATTTTGCTGGTCTACGGTGTGGTGGCGTATGCCTCGGTGATCCCGGCGCTGATTCCGGCCACCGTGCTTGAAACGCAAAAGCTGTCAGCCAACATCGGCGCGCTCGGCGTCATTGCCGCGCTGATGGTGGCCTACTCGCAGGGCGGCGGCACCTATACCGGCATCGAGGCGGTATCGAACAATGTCAATGTGTTAGCCGAGCCGCGCGTGCGCACCGGCAAGGTGACCATGTTTTACATGGCGCTATCGCTTGCCATTGCGGCCGGCGGCATCATCCTGCTCTACTTGCTGTGGGGCTCGCAGCCCGAGCAGGGCAAGACGCTCAACGCGGTGCTGTTCGGCGCGATCATTGCCGACATGGGCCTCGGGGGCGAAACCACCAACCACATCCTGCTCATCATCGTGCTCGCATTCGAGGCCGGCCTCCTGTTCGTTGCCGCCAACACCGGCTTTCTCGGCGGCCCGGCGGTGCTGTCCAACATGGCGCTCGACTCCTGGGTGCCGCACCAGTTCCGCTATTTGTCGCAGCGCCTAGTCACGCAAAACGGCATCATGGTGCTGGGCGTCGCCGCACTCGCCATCCTGCTCTGGACTGGCGGCAGTGTCACCGTGCTGGTGGTGCTGTACAGCATCAGCGTATTTCTCACCTTTGCCATTTCGCTTTACGGCCTGATGGCGTATTGGTGGCGGCAGCGCAAAACCATCAAGCATTGGCGCCGCCGCCTGGCGCTGTCGGCCACCGGCTTCGCCGTCTGCGCCAGCATTTTCAGTGTGCTGCTGGTGGAAAAATTCACCAAGGGCGCGTGGCTCGCCCTGCTCATCATCGCCGCCATCACCGGCCTGTGTCTGTGGATCCGCAGCCACTACGAAGACACCCGCCGCAAGATTGGCGAAGTGGACAACATCTTTTGCAGCATGCCGGTGCCGGATCTGGTGGAAAACGCACCGGCCCTGCAGCCAGATGAACCGACTGCCGTATTTTTTGTCGGATCAAGCCGCGGCGGCGGCCTGCACACCCTGCTGTGGGTGCAGCGCATTTTTCCGAATCACTTCAAAAACTTCTTGTTCGTCAATGCGCGCACGGTGGATACCAAGGCCTACGGCGGCGACCACATTTACGAAAAGCTCAAGGCCGATGCCGAGGCCTCACTCGGCTATTTCGAGCGTTTCTGTCATGCCAACGGCCTGGCCGCCAAGAGCTACGCGGCGTTTGGCACCGACCCGGTGGAAGAGATCGTGCAGCAGGCCGAGAAAATCCGCGGCGAATTTCCCAGTGCCATCTTCTTCACCAGCAAGCTGATTTTCGAGAATGAAAACTGGGTGACGCGCATCCTCCACAATCAGGCAGCGCTGGCGTTGCAGCGGCGCTTGCATCTGGGCGGCATGCAAATGGTGATTTTGGGGATGAAAGTCTGACGGCACGCCGGTACACTGTGCGACTGTCCTCTCTTGTGTGCCTGTCATGTCCAAAAAAACCATCGCCCTGCTCCACCCCGGTGAAATGGGTGCCGCACTTGGCGCTTGTTTGATTGCAGCCGGACACCGCGTGGTGTGGGCCTCATCCGGCCGCAGCGCGGCCACCCGCGAGCGAGCGGCCACCGCCGGGCTGGAAGATCAAGTCTCGCTGGCCCGTGCAGTGGGTGTAGCCGACATCGTGTTGTCAGTGTGTCCGCCGCATGGTGCGCTTGATCTGGCTGACGAAGTCGCTGCCGCCGGGTTCGATGGCCTCTATATCGATGCCAACGCGATTGCCCCTGCCACTGCGCGCGAAGTGGGCGAAATTATCGAAGCGGCGCAGGCGCGCTTTGTCGATGGCGCAATCATCGGGCCGCCGCCGGTCAAAGCCGGGTTAACGCGTTTGTATTTCTCTGGCGAGCAGGCCAAACATGTGAGCGCGTTGTTCAACGGCAGCTACGCAATTTCCGGTGCCATCAAGGGGCCGGTGGGTGCCGCCTCGGCGCTCAAGGTTTGTTACGCAGCTTGGAACAAAGGCTCGATTGCGCTGCTGGCCAACGTGCGCACACTGGCGCAGATCGAAGGGGTGGACGATGAGTTGCTGGCCGAGTGGGAAATCTCGCAGCCGGATTTGCCCAAGCGCTCCGAAACCATCACCACCCAGGCGCGCAAGGCGTGGCGCTGGATTGCCGAGATGGAAGAGATCGCGGCAAGCTTTGAAGCAGCAGGCTTGCCACCCGGATTTCATTTGGCAGCCGCCGATCTATACCGGCGGCTGGAGCAATTCAAGGATGCGGCCACACCGCCGCCAATGAAAGCCATTACAGACAAACTCGCCCAGGGAGAACCGGAATGAACCAGCTTGCCACAGCGAATACCGCCACCGGTGCGGCCACGCGCCCCACCACCGGATCATCCACCGCCGCCGTATTCGCCAACACGGATGCAGCAGACTGGCCATTTGCGTTGCGCCCGTTAACACCAAGACTTGGCGCTGAAATAAGCGGTGTCGATCTGTCGCATGACCTCGACAGCGTGACTCTGGCCGCGATTCACCGCGCGTTTTTGCAATACCAGGTGCTGCTGTTCCCGCCGCAGGAGGTGCCACCGGCGCGCCAGGTGCAGCTTGCGCGCTGCTTCGGCGAAGTGCAGATTCACGTGATGAACCAGTACCACGCCGATGGTTTCCCCGAGCTCTACCGGCTCTCGAATCTGGATGAAAACGGCAAGCCGAACGGCAAACACCCGGATAAGGGCACGCTGGCCTGGCACACCGACGGTTCCTGGCAGCGCGTCACCGGGCACGCCACCATCATCTATGGCGAAGTGATGCCATCGAAGGGCGGCGAGACCCATTTTGCCGATATGTATGGTGCGTATGAGCGGCTCTCGCCCGAGTGGAAGCAGCGCATCGCCCCGCTGCGCGCGGTGCATAACCTCGATTTCTCGCGCACGCGCCGCCACGGCGAAGACCCGCTCACCGACGCCCAGCGCGCCGCCAAGCCGCCGGTCGATCACCCGGTAGTGCGCACGCATCCTGAAACCGGGCGCAAATGTTTGTACCTGGGCGATCACGCCGAATACATGGCCGGCATGCCGTATGACGAGGGGCGCGCAATGATCGAGGAACTGAACGCGCTCGCGATCCACCCTGACCTCACCTACGAGCACCGCTGGACGCCGCGTCAACTGATCGTGTGGGACAACCGCTGCCTGCTGCACATCGCCACGCCGTATGACCAGGTCAATGAAGGCCGTGTGATCCGGCGCTGCACCGTGCTGGGGGAAGTGCCGGTTTGACAGGTTGCCGCAGAGACGCCGATCGAGCGGCGTGCGCGAAATACCGCATCAATTGATGCTACTATTGATGCTACTATTGATGCTTCCGCTTGCCTCTTAAAGACCGGACCTCGACGCCATGCGCACCACCCTCAATCTCGACGATGCCTTGCTGGCGCGCGCACAGGCGATCAGCGCCATCACTGAAAAAACCGACCTGGTGCGCGAAGGCCTGCGCGCCCTGATCGAGCGCGAAAGCGCCAAGCGGCTGGCGCGTCTGGGCGGCAGCGAACCCGCGCTGGCAGCAGTGCCGCGCCGTAAATCTGCCGCGCGCAAGGCCTGATCTGTGGTACTGGTCGACACCTCCGTGTGGGTCGATCACCTGCGCCAGGGTGACGCGGCGCTGATCCGGCTGCTTGATGCACAGCAGGTGTTGATGCATCCGCTGGTGGCGGGCGAGTTGGCCTGCGGCAATCTGAAAAACCGCAAGAACCTGCTCCCTTTGTTCGACGCACTGCCGCATGCGATGGAAGCCGAGCACGCCGAAGTGCGCACCTTCATTGAAACGCGCAAGTTGATGGGCAAGGGCCTCGGTTACGCCGACATCAGCTTGCTGGCCGCTGCCGCGCTCAATAGCGGAGCGCATTTATGGACGCGCGACAAACGGCTGGAAGACGCCGCACGGCGGCTCGGACTGGCGTACACCTGAATGCCGCACGAAATTTCCATAACGTTGCGATGACACTGCCATCAAGCTGCCGTGACTCCAGCGCGCACTTGCCATGAATTTTTCGTGACCCCGCCGTGAATCTCTTTGCCCTCATCACCCTGATGGTGCTGGCGCACCTCACGTTCACGGGCACGCGGGTAGCGCTCTCGCTCTACGCGCTCAACCTCAACGCGTCGGCTTTCACGGTCGGCGTGTTGATGAGCCTGCTGGCCGTCATCCCCACCTTGTTCGCCGTGCTCGCCGGGCGCTGGACTGACCGCACCGGCATCGCCAAACCCGCTTTGATCGCCCTCACGCTGATGCTGGCCGGCACCCTGCTGCCGGGCTGGCTGCGCAGCATCAACAGCCTGTATGCGTGCAGCGTGCTGCTCGGCTCCGGCTTCATGCTCGCCCACGTGGCGGTCAACAACGCGGTCGGACACATCAGTTCGCCCGAAACCCGCAAGCGCGACTTCGGTTATCTCGCGCTCGGCTTCTCGATCTCCAGCGTGTTCGGCCCGGTGATCGCCGGTTTTTCGATTGACTATGTGGGTTACGCCGAGACCTTCTGGATTCTCTCGGTATTCCCCGTGCTCTCCGCAGCGGCACTGGTGATCGTGCGCAGAACCGCTGCCAGAGCCACTCCCAGGCCGATGCCGCCGGAAAATGCACGGGTCATGGACTTGCTGCGCATCGCGCCCCTGCGCGCCGTGTTCATCGTCAGCGGCTTGCTTTCAATGGGCTGGGACTTGTTCACCTTCATGGTGCCGCTGCAGGGCGCGCGCATTGGTTTGCCGGCTTCCACCATCGGCATCATCATGGGCAGCTTCGGCGTTGCCACCTTTGTGGTGCGCCTGGCCATGCCGTGGCTGGCGCGCAATCTGACCGAGTGGCAAACCCTCACCGGCGCGTTCGTCATCACCAGCACGGTGTACTGGCTGTTTCCCCTATTCACGGCGGTGCCGGTGTTGATCGGCCTGGCGTTTCTACTGGGCCTGGGCTTGGGTGCATGCCAGCCGATGGTGATGAGCCTGATCCACACTGCTGCACCCGCCGGGCGGAGCGGCGAAGCAGTGGGCGTGCGCACCACCGTGATGAACGCAAGCCACGCCGTGCTGCCGCTCACCTTCGGCGCGCTCGGCGCGGCCTTCGGCGGCCTGCTGCCGATTTTCTGGATCCTCGCCGTCATCATGGGCGGCGGCGGCTGGTTCTCGCTGCGGCATCACCGGGGCGCAGTGTGAAGCCGGACCCAGCGCAGCCGGCCGGCGCGCCGCCCGCAGCTTCCCCACTGCGCACGTCACGCGTGGCGCGCTGGCTCAAGCGCAGCGCCTTCGCAGCGGCAGCATTGATTGCACTGGCATGGAGCGGCGCATCAGCCTGGGTGTATTTCAAGCAAGGCAGCATCGTCTACTTGCCCACGCGCGAGTTCGTCAAAACCCCGCGTGAGGCCGGTCTGGCTTTTGAAGACCTGCATCTCACCGTCAAGCGCGCCAGCGGCACGAGTGAACAAATTCATGCATGGTGGCTGCCTGCTGCATCCGGCAGTGCCACAGGCACCAGCGCTGCCAGCGGCATGAGTGTGCTGTTCCTGCACGGCAACGCGCGCAACATGGGCGCGGCGTCCAACACCGACAAGGTCGTCAGTCTGGCGCGCGCAGGCTTCAACGTGCTCACACTCGACTATCGCGGCTACGGCAAATCGGAAGGCGATGCCCCCTACGAAGCGGCAGTGTATGAAGACGCCAGCGCTGCACTCGACGAATTGATCCGCCGCGCCCCCGACGCCGGCCGGCGCGTGCTGCACGGCCACTCGATGGGCGGTGCCGTGGCAATTGATCTTGCGGCCAAGCGCCCGCGCGAGTTCATGGCCGCCTTCATCGAATCGACCTTCACCAGCATGTTCGACATGGCCACCCTCAATCCGGTCTACCGCGCGCTGCCGGTCGACACGCTGCTCACCGAGCGCTTTGAATCGATGCGCAAGATCGGCGGCTTCAGGCTGCCAGTGCTGTTCATCCACGGCACCTCCGACCAACGCATTCCGCCCAGCATGAGCCAGCAGCTTTACGAACGCGCGCCACAACCCAAAACGCTGATCGTTGTACCCGGCGCAACCCACAACAACCTGCACACCTTCCCCGAATACGCCAGCGCCTACCGCCTGCTGCTGGAGATGGCAAAAAAATGAATCCGTGTGTGCGTACCGGCCTGCCTCACAGACTGCCCCGCGGTCTGCCCGCACGTGTACTCAAAGCCGCCGCAATCGCCCTCGCCGCCGCCATCGCCACCGGCTGCGCCACCCCCTCATTTGACCTGCAAGGCCATCGCGGCGCACGCGGCCTTGCGCCCGAGAACACCCTCACCGCCTTCACCCGCGCGCTCGACATTGGCGTCACCACCTTGGAACTGGACATCGGCGTCACGCGCGACGGCATCGTCGTCATCCATCACGACGAACGCCTCAACCCCGACATCGCACGCAACCCGGCCGGTGCCTGGCTCACCGCGCCCACACCGCGTTTGCGCGACCTCACCTTCGCCCAGCTAGCGCAATACAACGTCGGCATGCTGCGCCCCGGCACCGCCTACGCGCAGCGTTATCCGGAGCAAACCGCGCGCGACAGCGAGCGCATCCCCAGCCTCGCGCAACTGTTTGATCTGGTGCAAAAACGCGGTAACACACGCGTCCGGTTCAACATCGAAACCAAGCTCACGCCTGACAAGCCGGACGACACCGTCGACCCGGAACCGTTGGTGGGAGCGGTTCTTGGCGTAGTAGCCGCGCATCGTATGGAAGCGCGCGTGTCGATCCAGTCATTCGACTGGCGCGCCTTAAAGATCGTGCAAGCGCGCGCGCCGCAGATTGCCACGGTCTATCTGAGCGCCCAGCGCCCCACCTTCAACACGATTGATGTCAAGGGATTGTGGACCGCTGGCATGCTGCCCGAGCGCTTCGCATCGCTGCCTGCGATGGTGCAGGCAGCGGGCGGCACAGTGTGGTCGCCGCACTTTGAAGACCTCACAGCCGAACTGGTGCGGGACGCCAAAACGCGCGGCCTCAAGGTGATTCCGTGGACCGTCAACCAGCGCGAAGACATGCTGCGATTAATCAACTGGGGCGTCGATGGCCTTGTCACCGACCGGCCCGATGTGGGAACCTTGGTGTTGAAACAGCGAAACATCAACTTCCAGTGAACAAGTGCAAATGCATTTCCACCACACATCTTCCACCCCGCGACTCACCGTCTCCCAAACCGGCCCTGCCGCCGGCACCGCGCCCGCCATCCTGTTTTTGCACGGCATCGGTGGGCACCGGCAGCATTGGGACGATCAATTAGCCTTCTTCGCGGCGCAAGGTTTCACCTGCATCGCGCCGGATTTTCGCGGTTATGGCGGCAGCGATGACTACCAAGGGCCGCTCGATTTCATCAACCACTTTTCGGATGACGTGTTGCGCACGCTGGATCATTGCGGCGTTGCGCAAGCGCACATCGTTGGCCTCTCGATGGGTGGCCGGGTGGCGCGCTGGTTCTGGAAACAGCATCCGGAGCGCGTGCTCAGTTTGACGCTGGCCAACACCCAGCCGGGGTTCGATGCGCTTGGCGCGGAGGCGGCCGAAGCGTTTGTCAACGCCCGCCTCGGCCCCTTGCTGGCCGGCCGCTCACCAGCCGACAACGCGAGCGCGCTTGCGCGCGGTTTGCTCGGCCCGGCCGCTGCGCCCGGCGCGTATGACAAGCTGGTCGCGGCCATCACCGCCCTGCACCCCAGCTCCTACATGAAGACGGTGCGCGCGTCGGTCGAGCAGGACCGAGGCTTTGTGCTCGACCAGATCAATCTGCCTACGCTGGTGATCGCGGGTGGCGAAGACCAGCTCTATCCGCCCGCGCTCGCAGCCGCCATGGCCAAGCGCATCAATGGCAGCGTGCTCAAGGTGATTGCCAACGCCGGGCACTTGTCCAATATCGAACAGCCCGGCGCGTTCAATCGTGTACTGCTGGAATTTCTACAATCGATTTCCGCAGCATAGTTTCTGCAATCCGGTTCCGCCATGTTGGCGGCTTGACGTAATCCAAACGCTGCTTTCTCAACCATTCTCCCTGAAATCATT
>JANOYK010000774.1:0-14646 GCA_031428855.1 Burkholderiales bacterium
CGATCCGGTGTCAACGGCGCCGGTGCGCGTTACGGTCGAGGGCAGCACCGGCATCATCGAGCTCAACCGCGCGGATAAATACAACTGTCTGTCACTGGAGGTGTTTGCCCACATCGGCGCGGCGCTCGACCAGTTTGACAAGCTGCCCGAGCTGCGTGCGATGTTGGTGTGCGCCACCGGCAAGCATTTTTGCACCGGTGCCGATCTCGATGAATTTGCCGCTGTGCGCACCAACGCTGAAACGCTGCGCCGGTTTACCGCAACCGGACACAGCGTGTTGCGCCGCCTGGCGCAGCAGCCGCTGCCAGTGATTGTGGCGGTGCAGGGCTTGTGTCTGGCCGGTGGCCTAGAGTTGATGCTGGCCTGCGATATCTGCTTCGCTGCCAGCAGCGCGCGTTTTGGCGATCAGCACGCGCAATACGGACTGGTGCCCGGCTGGGGCGGCAGCCAGCGTCTGCCGCGCGCAGTCGGCCGCCGCCGCGCGCTCGATCTGCTGTTCTCGGCACGCTGGATTGCCGCCGAAGAAGCGCTCGATTGGGGCTTGGTCAACCAGGTGGTGTCCGATGAGGACTTGCGTGCCGCCGCGCTCGGCTATTGCCAGACCATCGGCACGCGCAGCCGTGACGGCGTGGCGGTGATGAAGAAATTGGTGGATCAGGGACTCGACCAAACGCTCGAAGCAGGTCTCGCGCTGGAGCGCGAGGTGACGGCGCTGGCGCTGCGGACGGACGATGTGAGCGAAGGCCTGGCAGCATTCCGCGAGCGGCGTGCGCCCGATTTTGGGTGATGCGAAGGCGCACGGCGGATGGTGGAATGGCGGACGTTGTAGCGGCTGGCAAGAAAGTCAAACAGGTCAATCCCCGCAACACAGCCCGCACCAACGGTCTTGGAGGCATGCGTATTAACAACCGCTCGCACCAAGGGTTTTAGGCCGATCGTGGAAAAGAGCCCGCTCACGACAGTACAAGCACTCTACAATCCGAACATGCAGATTGCTCCTCGCGCTCCTTGGCACAATTTTCCTGACGCCGTGTTGCACGCGCAGGGGCCGATGGTTTCACCCGTCTGGCGCGTCAGGCAACGTTTGCCGGCGTCATTGAACCTGGCCGCTGCTGCTTTCTTGTGGATGACTTGATCGGGCAGGGCGGCACCCTGGCAAACCTGCGTGGTCACATCGAGGCACAGGGCTGCATCGTGATTGGTGCCTCGGTACTGACGGGTAAGCCGTTTTCAGCGAAAATTGCACTTGACGCAGACATGCTGCAACTATTGAGGAGCCATCATGCAAACCTTGAACCTTGGTGGCAAGAGCGATTCGGCTTCGGCTTCGAGTGCCTTACCCAATCCGAAGCCCGCTACCTTGTCAAAAGTGCGGACGCTGACACCATCCGAGATCGAATCCTTGCGGCAGCATAAGCACCATGTGCAGGAAGTGGCGCGCAAGCGCCTTGCGCCCGATGTGATGAGCAAGAGTGAGGCGGCTGGCGTGCTGCCCGCGCGTTCTGCCACGCCTCTCGCTTGAATCTGTCCCGCATCGCAGGCGCAGAGGGCGCGGCAACCGCAACGCTGCAAGTTCAGACGTTGAGCCTGCCGCAGCCAGGCGCTTAACCGCGCGTCAGCTTCGCCGCAACGTCGCGCTCAATCTCGTCAACCAAGCGCAAGGCTGCGGCGCGTTGCGCTTCGTGTACATCAATGGCGGTGAACGCCTGCACCGCGCGAATGCTGGTCAGCGCAGAGGCGAAGTCTGCCGAAGCGTACGCATAGGACTGGTACAGGCGCGCGACATCGACTGCGAAATGGGCCGGCGCGAGGCGTGCTATCTGGCCGCCCGGCTTTACTGTCGCACGCGTTTGCCATGCCGCAAAGAGGCGGTCGGCGCAGACATTGAGGGTTGCCCGGTCTTGATTTTGAAACATGCGCGCCATGCAGCTGTGATGCCGGATCCATAACGCCAGGTCCGAATCAGTACCGGTGTCACGTTCGGCTTTCTCCAGCCACGCGGTGCGAAATGCGTCCAGACCAGCCCTTGTCTGCGGGGATTTTTCGCTGGCAGCCGATGCTGCGATTTCCTCGATCCGCACGAATAGCGGGTGATCTGCCGCGACCAGTTTGGGGGTGAGCGTGACCAAAGCTTCGAGCGAGACACGCCGGGACTCTGCTTCGCCATCCGGCGCGCGCAGAATGATGGCGTGTGCTTCGATCGCTGCGATGCTCCCTGCCTGGCCGGCCTTGGTCAGCGCCCCCAATATTTCGGCGCCGTAGTAGTGATCCCACCGGGTTCTGTAATAGCCCGGCGTGGCGATGGCACGCAGCATAATGCTGGCGGCGGGCAGCGGCGCGGCAGGTGCAGGAGTGCTTGTGAGTACGGTGCGGGCAAGCTGCACTGCGTAGCCGCATTGCGATTCCGCAGCTTTTCGCACCTCCGTCGCGGCTTGCGGGTTTGTTCTGGCGCTGGTTAAGCCGTCGAGCAGCCGCGCTGCCGCCTCGCAGTGCGTCAGTGCTTGCTGCGCGCGTTTGAGCTGCTCTTCAGATGGGGGTGGCGCGGCGGCGTCGGCGGCCGATTGTGTCAGTTGCGCCATGCTCGCCAACAACAGGGGTGAGCGCGAGCCAGTCATCTCCAGCTCTACCAGCCGGTCTCGAAAGTAATAGGCAGCGGTGCAGTGCTCGAGGTTCGCGCCTGCGCAAATGGCAACCACTTTTTGGCGTTTCAAGCCATAGAGCGCCGGCAACCATCGGGCCCACCGGCCGGGTGCCTTAAAGCAGGTGTCGCTGGAGAAGAACGTCACTTCCGGCGCGGTGTCGTCTGGCGCGCGCTTCGGGCCGGCGCGTGTGACAGGCGCTGCAGCGGAGCAATCCCATCCCTGAAACTCCCATGTGCCGCCGCTCAGGCCTTCCTTGATCCACGCGCCGGTTAACCAGGAAATCGATTCGCGCCGCCGGTTGTGCTTCTCATGGAAGTCGTCCAGTGTCTCCTTGCCGTCAAGTACTTCCCGAATATCCGCCGCGTATGTCAGGTTGTCGCGCCACAGTCTGAGCTGGCCGCGCCCAAAGCCGCATTGGCCGGCCGCGAGCGTTGCCACTGAACAAATGCCGGCTGGCGGATGCGCGGAATCAGCACCGGGGCCAGGTACCAACACTTCGAGGTCCAGCAGTGCCGGCCCGTCAGCGGTTTGTCCGACAGAGGACAACTCCGCCCGCCGCCAGCCGCCAAATGCAGCGGGCGGCAACAACAATTGCAAGGCTGGCACACCGGCGCGCGCGCGCCATTGCAGCAGGTAAGGTTGGGTCACCTTGACTTGGGTGACGACCTGCTCGTCGGCCGACCGGCTGCGACCGGTGCGTGCGTTGAACTCTTCCAGCACCGGCGGCACCACGTACAGCATGAATGACTTGCCGCCGATGAGAACAATCCCCAGTGCCAGCAAAAACAGCACGCGATTGCGTTTTGAATACCAAGCCATGTTGATCCTTGTTGAGCGATTTCTTTTGGAGCGGTTTGTTTTTGTTTATTGGGTGGCGGCCTTGAGTTGCACCGCAAGCTGCGCCAGACGGGCGCGCACCGGGTGGTCGTCCGGCAGCCCCGGCATGCTGCCGTGGGCTTCAAGCAGGGCCGCTTCGAGCAGGGCTGGCAGCGCGGGTGACGAAATGGTGAAACGGAGCAGGCAATCGGCCGCTTGCCCGGATAGCCGGCACGAGGCCAGTGCCATCACGGCCAGCGTGTCGATCGGCATGCCGCGCAGTTCGCTGCTGGCCAGCGTATTGGCCTCGACGCCGAACGCAGCGAGCTGGGCGGCAGTGGCGTCGAGCCGTTGCAATTGCGGCACCGCCGGGGCCGGGTTGGGCAGCGCCAGCAGGGTTTGCGTCATTCCGGTGAGGGCGCGCATCAGCCGCCGCTGCGAGCCTGGATCCAGGCCGGGATATTGTTTGACCGCATGCTCCAGACTGTTGCTGTTTCGGTGCATCGAAAGCGTGAACACACGGGCTTCACCGGTCACGGCTTTTACGATGACTGATGTGGCGTTTGGATCATCATTGCTTGCGGGAGCGCTGCCAGCAAGCGCCATCCGCACCGTTGGGCTGCCGGCGCTGACGGCATAGGCGATGGGAACCGCAGTGCGCGCATCGGTTTCGAGTGTGACTGACTGCACCTGGCCGCTGAACGAGCGCGTTGTACACACGATGCGCGCAATCTCGGGGGCAGCAGCATCGGCCGGCTGGTGGACTTGCGCCGGGCCGCATTCGAGCGCCAGTTGCTGCAGGGTGCTAAGCGCCTGTTCGTGCGTACCGGCCTTGAGCGGCTGGCCGTTCCATTTGGGCAGGCCCTGCGCGGTGCGGCGCTGGCGAAATTCCTGGCAGGCCGACGCCGCGCCGTGCTGCATGGGCATGTCGCCGCCGGTGCAGGTGGAATGAAAGTAGGTGTCGAAGCGGTCTGCCAGCAGGTCTGAAAATGGGATCGTGCTTTTGAATTCGATGCCTTTGGCGGCAGCGATCAGCGGTGCCTGCTCCAGTGCTTGGGCCAGTTCGGCGCTGACGCTGGCACCAGCGCTCTTGACATCCATCAGGGCGGGTGGCAGCGTGACCAGCTGCCGCAGTTCAACCCCGCGCAGATAGGGGCGCGGATGCCAACTGCGCAGCACCAGTGCTTGTGAGCCGGCCTGGAGGGTTTCACCGTTTCTGGGGCACACGAAGTTGCGCGGGCCGGTGTAGTCGCGCGAGACGGAGCCATGCACCGGCATGTCACATTGAAAGCCGGCGTCACGCGCCAGCGCCATGGCGTCGTGCAGCGTGGTGAACTGATGAATGCGCCGGGACAACCCCTTCAATTGTTTCGGTTCACTATCAGTCAAGGCGTTGAGCGCCGGATCAACCAGCCAGCGGGTGGTCTCTGACGACCGCTGATGCACGGTGTACCAGCCCCAGCCAGCCAGTCCCACAAACAACAGCAGCGCAATGCCTGCCATGTAGGCAAACAGTGTGACGATGGTCTGCTTCACATTTTTCGAATCGTTCATTTGCATGCCCCCGGGCTGGAGGACACCACGCCAAAATCGGCGCGGCATTCGCAGGTTTGGGTGGTGCCATCCGGGCGCGACTGGCTCTTGGTGTTGCAGTTGTACCAGCTCACGTGCGCGCCCGAAGTGACCTTGAAGGCCGGCAACGACGGCGCGCGCAATTCCTCCATCAGGCGGATTTGGCCGGCAGCGAACCGGTGCCTGACCAGTTGATCGCGCACCCAGCGCGCAGAGGTGCGCGCATGGTTGACGGCAGCCGGGTCCCGTTGCAACGCCGGTGCCAGCACCGGCACCACCAGCATCCGCTCGCCGGGCGAATCAATCCGGTTGGCGCGCGTCGCATACACAAACATCTGGTGTTGGGTTGCCGTGAGCGCCTGTCCGTTTGCATCGAACACGGGGGCGATTTCCCATTTATCAAAGCCGCCGCCCTGGTCGAGCAGCGGCAGCACCGTCTCCCAAAAAGATGGGTCGGCCATCGTGATGACGGCAACCGGCTGCCCCGGTTCTTGTTCGCTATAGATGCGGATGCCGATTTCAAGCTGGCGCGTGGGCAGGGTATAGCGGTAGCCATTGCCGCGTGTGAGCACCGAGTCGGTGACTGGTTTCCAGCCGGTTTTGAGCAGCAATTCGCGCAAGGCCGCATCAAATTCGGCCAAAGAAACCTTGCGCTCGTGTTGATAGGTAAAGCGCCGCGCCGGTGCCCACACCAGGGTGGGATTGCGCACCCGGCCCGGCTCTGGCGCGGTGGATGTGCGCGGCGTGGATAGCGAAGGTGTCGAAGGTGCCGCAGGCGCAGCAACTACCGCAGGTGCAGCAGGCACCGCAGGCAGCGCAGACACCAGCACATTTTCAAGCACGGCCATCTCGCCGGTCAGCTTCAAGCCTGGCATGGCAAACAGTCCGGCGTTGATGCCGGGTGCCGTGATGTCGAATCCATCGGTGGGCGCAGGCAGGGCGAGCTCTGTGCGCAACGCACCGCGTTGTTCAAAGACCAGCTCTACACTGTCCAATCTGGTGTGGACATCGACCCGGTGGATGCCACCGGGCAACGTTTTCTCATAGCTGGCCGCAGTCGAGGTGTCTTGCGCTGGCTTGGCAGCCGCCTCGACCGGGCCTGCCAAGCGCGCAAATTGTTGCGCCAGCAACAGTTGCTCAACATGCACGAAGGCGAGGCGCGCGCCTTCATCACGCAACGAACCCGCGCTCGCGCCGGGTGCCAGCCCGGCAAACCAATCAGTGCGGTAGGCCAGCGACACCTTCTGCCGCCGGTTCGGCAGTCCCGAAAACATCGCCGCCTCACCCGCAGACTGCGCGCTCTCTGCCGGGCAGTAGCCCCGCTCGAACGACGGAAAGTAGGGATGCTTCCAGGTGATGCCCCAGGCTTGAAGGCAGTTTGCCAGGCGCGCTGCTGCGGCCGGGTCGATGGCGGTGGCTGTGCTGCACCAGAGGAGCAGAGGGGTGAGCATGCCGGCCAGCCATCTGGTGGAGACGGTGTGCCGCGATAGGTTGAGCATGGTGTTGTTCTTGGAGTTGTGCTTCAGGACCGGCGATGCGGCAGTGGTGCGCAGTGCTGGGCGGCTTCGCCCCAGGCACCGGAATTTTCCGGCGTGGCTGGCTGGTTTGTTATGGAGAGGTATTTAACTCAAATCGCTGCTCATTGACCTCAGTACCCCATTGGCTGCCGCGCTGCTGGTGTGTCAGGCGAAAGCCGGCTTTCTCGTAAAGATGTCTGGCTGCGTGCAGGCCCTCGAAGGTCCACAAATACACCCGCGCATAAGACTGTGCGCGGCAAAACGTCAGCGCTGCGTTAAGCAGGGTGGTGCCAGTGCCGCTGCCGTGTGTTTGGTCTGAGGTGATGAACCAGCGCAGATGGGCGCTGCCGGGTTCATCATCGTCACAGTCCGGCCCGGTGCGCGGGCCGTCGATCGCGATGGAGGCTTCGATGCTGTTTGTGTAGACATCTGCGTTGGTACCCGCGCTGGTACCCGCGTTGGTACCCGCACCAGCGTCAGCCCTGGGCGCATCCCGCAGCGCCAGCCACAGACCATCGCGCGCGCTGTCATAGCGCTCGCAAAACCCGGCCAGCTCGCGCGCCACCTTGGCTTCGAACGCGACGCCGAATCCGGCCTGCCGGTGATAGTAGTGTGCGTGCAGCGCGGCGATGCGACCGATGGCACCGGGCAGATAGCCTTGGTGAAGCGAGAGAGGCACGCGCGGCCCGGCTTGCCCGGTCATGCTTGCGGTGCCGTTAACCAGCGGCATCAGTCGATCCGCGCGCCGGATGCGCGCACGATCTTGCCCCACTTCTCCAGATCGGTTTTGATGACGGCAGCGAATTCCTCTGGCGTGCTGGTGTAGGGGTCGAAGTATTGGCCGCGCACCCGTTCGCGCAATTCAGGCGAGCGCATCACCTTGATGAGTTCCATATTGAGCCTGGCGACGATTGGTTTCGGAATCCCGGCCGGCCCCATGATGCCGAACCACAAATCGCTGCCGGCCGAGGAATAGCCGGGTACGCCAGCCTCTTCCATGGTCGGCACATCAGGGGCAAACGGGCTGCGCTTGGCACTGGTGACGGCGAGCGCAGTCACGCGCCCGGCCTTCACTTGGGTCAAGCCGGTGTTGAGCACGTCGTACATAAAGGTGATGTTGCCGGCCATCACATCGGTGAGGGCAGGGGCGCTGCCCTTGTACGGAATGTGCTGCATCGGCGCGCCGGTGAGCGTTTTGAGCACCTCGCCCGACAAGTGGTTGGATGCGCCATTGCCGGCCGAGCCGAACGTCACCTTGCCCGGATTAGCCTTGGCAAAGGCCACCAGCTCGAGCACGTTTTTGGCGGGGTGATTCGGATTGATGACGAGGATGTTGACGTAAGAGACGGCCAGGGTGAGCGGCGTGAAATCCTTGATCGCGTTGTAGGGAATCTTGGTGCCGTAGAGCGCCGGGTTGATCGCGTGGGTGCCGGTGGTCGAGAGACCGATGGTGTAGCCGTCCGGCGTCGACTTGGCCAGCGCGTCCATGCCAACGCCGCCGCCCGCGCCGCCACGGTTCTCGATCACCACCGGCTGACCGAGCGCTTCGCCGAGTTTGATTGCGACCGCGCGCGACAGCGTGTCGGTCGGCCCGCCGGGCGGGAACGGCACGATCCATTTGAGCGGTTTGACCGGCCACTGCTGCGCGACTGCAGCTGTGGAAAACAACCACAGCGCCGCTGTCACAACAGAGGCGAAAAGGTAAGCGGGCCGTTGGGTTTTCATGGTGTCTCCATCTATATTTTGAGTCGTAGGCGATCAGGGCTCTATTGTAAAACCGCAACCAGCGTGGTGCTGCGTGGTGTTGCTTGGTGCCGCCAGCAGCTTTCGCCGCTTCGCGCCAAAATGCATGGAGCAGGCCGATCCGGATCAAGACAAGGCTCTGCACCGACCCACCCCCTATCGTTTCTTGAGGCCCGGCAAACATGACTTCACCGCTTGATTCACACCAAGTCCTGCGCGGCATCTGGTCTGCTGCCGGGTTGAGCCATGCCCACTTGCCATACGCCGGCCTTACCGGTGCGGACCCGGTGCTGCCTTCCTCGTTTGCCGTCGGCACGGCAGCGCAAACCAGCATCGCCGCTGCCGCACTCGGTGCCGCCGCGCTCGGGCACGCGCGCAACGGCGTGCAGCAGCGCGTGGCAGTGGACATGCGTCACGCAGCGCTTGAATGCACCGGCCAGTTTTCAGTCGATGGCCGCGCGCCGGTTATGTGGGACAAGCTCTCCGGCCTCTATCGCTGCCGCAGCGGCTGGGTGCGCGTGCATGCGAATTTTGCGCACCATCGCGATGGCGCATTGCGCGTGCTCGGCTTGCCCATCGGGGCGGACACAGAGCGCGCCAGGATGGAGGCAGCGCTGCTGCACTGGGACGCATGCGGCTTCGAGCAAGCCTGCGCCGATGCCGGGCTGGTGGTGGCCGCCGCGCGCCGGTTTGACGAGTGGGACGCGCACCCACACAGCGCCGCCATCGCAGCGGCACCGCTTATCACGCTCGAAAAAACCGGTGATGCCGCACCGCGCGCGCTGGCTGCGTTGGCCGCAACTGCGCAACCGCTGCAAGGCGTGCGTGTGCTCGACCTCACCCGCATTCTGGCTGGCCCGGTGTGTGGCCGCACCCTCGCCGTCTATGGCGCAGACGTGATGCTGATCAACGCGCCGCACCTGCCCAACATCGAACACATCGCCGACACCAGCCGCGGCAAATTGTCGGCGCATGTGGATTTGCGCGCGGACAGCGGGCGTGACGCCCTGCGCGCGCTGCTGCGCGATGCGCATGTGATGGTGCAGGGCTATCGCCCCGGCACGCTCGCGGCACACGGGTTCGGCCCGGCAGAGGCGGCGGCACTGCGCCCAGGCCTGGTCTACGTTTCGCTCTCTGCCTACGGTGACAGCGGCCCCTGGGGCGGACGGCGCGGCTTTGATTCGCTGGTGCAAACCGCTACTGGGTTCAATCATGCCGAGGCGCAGGCGTTCCAGATGGCTGGGCCGGGCCCTTCAACGCAGAACGGCGGTTCTCCTCAGCCCAAAGCACTGCCGGTGCAGATACTCGACTACGCGTCCGGCTTTTTGATGGCGTTTGCCGCATCGGCTGCGCTGCTGCGCCAGCAGCAGGAGGGCGGCAGTTGGCACGCGCGCATTTCGCTGGCGCGCACGGCGCAGTGGCTGCGCTCGCTCGGGCGGGTGGAGGGCGGATTCAACATCACCGCGCCGGCGTGCGATGCCTATCTCGAAACCACTGACTCGGGCTGGGGCCGGATCAGCGCCATCGGGCATGCGGCGCAGTTTGAGCGCACGCCAGCGCACTGGAGCCGGCCGTCAGTGCGGCCGGGTACGCATGCGCCGGTGTGGCCGGTTTGACGCCTGGACGCGCTTCAGGCTGCTGCCGCGCTTACCCAAGACATCAGCCTAAACCGTTGGTGCAAGCCACTCTGCGGCCACTGACTAGCGTAGAGTGGCGATCCATGCGCCTCACAGGCGATCGGCCCGTTTGCTCAATGCCCTTGCGCGAGCTTGCCTGGATCAAACGCGGTGTGTGTAAGACATTTATCCACCAGCGCGGTCAACTTTGGCGCGCCCGATAAATCGGTCTTGACGGTCAAAAGGGTGCCGGATTGATGCACCTGTGCCAATACAGCGTGGTGCCAGCGGCATTGTGCCGTGGCGAGTGACGCAATGGCAAATTGTTTGCGCGGCGTTGGTTCGCCGCAGGTTGCCGGCGGCATTCTTCTGGCGTGAAGGATGCAATCCGAACTCGGGTGAGCACATGCGCTTTACGTTATGATTTTCTCTTGATATTGCTGTGACGAGGCGAGCCAAGACTTCCATCACTATGGAACTGCCTGACGAACTGGCTGCGCGCGCCGCTTGCCGCACTGGAACTGTCACTGCATGCTATGCGCGCGGCGTCAATCCACATCTGATTGTGTCCGGCGACAAAGATTTGCCCGTGCCCGGTCCATTCGATGGCATCCCCATCGTGACCGCTGTCCGCGCGGTGGAATTGACTAAGGCAACTTAAAATAACCTGGCCCTGACAGTGGCTGCTGCCCGGAGAGTGGCTCCTGCCAATGGTTTTCACCAAATCGCCTGTCTTGGCGGCTGCCCTTTGACTGCCCATTTTTTTGAAATGCCTATTCCATGACCGATCTGCAATCCGAGCGCGACGGCGACATCGCGATTCTCAAACTCAATCGCCCGCGCAAGCGCAATGCCTTGTCGGATGCCTTGGTGGTCGAGATGGGCGCCTGGTTCGACACCCTGCCCAAGGACGTGCGCGCAGTGGTGCTGACTGGCAATGGCGATCATTTTTGTGCCGGCCTCGATCTGTCTGAACTCAAAGACCTGGACGCGGCTGACGGTGCTGAGCACTCGCGCATGTGGCATCGCATTTTTGACCGCATTCAATTTGGCCGCGTGCCAGTCGTTGCCGCTTTGCAGGGCGCGGTGATTGGCGGCGGTTTGGAGCTGGCGTGCTGCGCGCATGTGCGGGTGGCGGAACCTTCCGCCTTCTATGCCTTGCCCGAAGGTCAGCGCGGCATCTTTGTTGGCGGTGGCGGTTCGGTGCGGATTCCGCGCCTGGTCGGCGTCGCGCGCATGGCCGACATGATGTTGACCGGCCGCGTGTACCGCGCAGAAGAGGGCGAGCGCGTGGGTTTTGCGCAATACCTTGTAGGCGCAGGTGAGGGCTTGCCCAAAGCCATTGAGCTGGCGAAAAAAATCGCCGGCAACGCCGCCATGACCAATTACGCCGTGCTGCACGCGCTGCCACGCATCGCTGATGCGGGCCACGATAGCGGCTTGTTCCTCGAAGCGATGATTGCCGGCATCAGCCAGGCCGCACCTGAAGCCAAGACCAAGGTGCGTGAGTTTTTGGAGGGCAAGGCGAAGAAGGTTGGTGCCGAGTGAATTTCCGCACAGCACCTTACCGCGCGGTGCGCTTTGGCGCGCGCGACACCACGCTTGAGCGCCGTGCTGACGGTGCGCTCATCCTGCGCTCACCGCATCCGATGGGCGAGTTTGACCGCTGCGTTTCGGACTGGCTGCTCAAGTGGGCGCGCGAGCGCGCGGATCAACCCTTCCTCGCCAAGCGCGATGCCAATAATCAATGGGTCAAGCTGACGTTCCGCCAGACCTTGGACAAAGTGCGTGCTCTCGCGCAGGCCTTGCTTGACCGCAAGCTCTCGCCGGAACGGCCGCTGGTGATCCTGTCCGGCAATGACCTCGAACACGCGCTGCTTGGCTTGGCTGCCATGCATGCTGGCATTGCCTACGCGCCGATCTCGGTGCCCTATTCGCTGGTGTCGAAAGATTTTGAAAAGCTGCGGCACATCATCGCGTTGCTCAATCCTGGCTTGGTGTTTGCTGCCGATGGCAAGGCGTTCGCCGCCGCCATCGCCGCGACTGTGCCGCTGGAGACAGAAGTGGTGGTCACCGCCAATCCGCCGCCTGGGCGCACCGCCACGCTGTATGCAAACCTTGCGTCCACCACGCCCACCGCCGCAGTGGATGCCGCCTATGCCGCCGTCACGCCTGACACCATTGCCAAGTTTTTGTTTACCTCCGGCTCCACCGGCAACCCGAAAGGCGTCATCAACACGCAACGCATGCTCACCAGCAATCAGCGCCAGATTGCGCACGCGCTGCCGTTTCTCGACGATGCGCCGCCGGTATTTCTCGACTGGCCACCGTGGAACCACACCTTCGGCGGCAATCACGATTTTTATTGCATGCTGTATCACGGCGGCACCTTGTATATCGACGACGGCAAACCGCTGCCGGGGCTGATCGAAAAAACCGTGGCCAATCTCAAAGAGATTGCGCCCACCATGTATCTCAATGTGCCCAAGGGATATGAAGCGCTGCTGCCGTTCTTCGAGGCGGACCAGCAGTTGCGTGAAAACTTTTTCGGCAAGGTCCAGTTGTTGTTCTACGCCGGTGCGGGCTTGTCGCAGCATGTGTGGGACGAACTTGACCGCTTGAGCGTGATGACCTGCGGTGAACGGATTCCGATGATTACTTCGTTGGGTGCGACCGAGACCGCGCCTGCAGTGCTGTTTGCCAACTGGGTGATGCAGAGCGCCGGCAATGTTGGTCTGCCGATACCCGGACAGGAACTCAAACTCGTACCGACCGGCGCAACTGCGGATGCCAAGCTCGAGATGCGCGTGCGCGGCCCCAACATCACGCCGGGTTACTGGAAGAATCCGGCATTGACGGCGGCGGCCTTTGATGACGAAGGCTTCTACAAGATGGGCGACGCGCTCAAGTTTGCCGACCCGGCTGACCCCGCCAAGGGTTTGATGTTTGACGGCCGCGTGGCCGAAGATTTCAAGCTTGCCACCGGCACCTGGGCGAATGTGGGGGCGTTGCGCGCTGGGTTGATCGCGGCGGGTGCGCCGCATGTGCAGGATGTGGTGATTGCCGGGCATGACCGTGACGATGTGTGTGCGCTGATCTTCCCTGCGCCGGATGCCTGCCGCAAGCTGGCCGCTGCCGCCTCTGGTGGCAGCGTTGGCAGCGCTGCTGGTGCTGGCAGTGGCAGCGTCAGCGGCAGTGACGGTGCTTCAGCGCTGCCGCAACTGCTCACCCACCCCGCAGTGCGCGCCGCATTTCAGGCCACGCTCGATCAACTCGCGCGTGCCTCTACCGGCAGCGCCAGCTTCATCGCGCGGGCGCTGCTGATGGACCAGTTGCCCTCACTCGATGCCGGCGAGGCCACCGACAAAGGCTCGCTCAGTCAGCGCATGATTCTCAAGCATCGCGCCGCACTGGTCGAAGAGCTGTATCTCGCATCACCCACCGCGCGCACCCTGATCGCGCGCAGAAAGTAAGGATTCCCGATGTTAAAAATGGACCTAGACGCGCTGGTCGCGATTGACATTCACACCCACGCCGAAACCTCCACGCGTTTCTTGCCCGATGAGGCCGAAGCAGAATCGCTCGAAGCGCGCGGCCGTTACTTCCGCTACGAGGTCAAACATCCCACCATCGCGCAGATGGCCACCTACTACCGTGAGAGAAAAATTGCCTTCGTGGTCTTTACCGTGGATCACGAGCGCGGCATGGGGATTCGCCGTATCTCCAATGAAGAGGTGGCGGAGTCTGCCGCCGAGCACGCCGACATCTGCATCCCGTTTGCCAGCATCGACCCGGCGCGCGGCAAGATGGGGGTGCGTGAAGCACGCCGCCTGATCCAGGATTTTGGCGTCAAGGGCTTCAAGTTTCACCCGATCATTCAGGGTTTTTACCCAAATGACCATGATGCTTACCCGCTCTATGAAGTCATCGCCGAGGCCGGTTTGCCGGCGTTGTTTCACTCGGGTCAAACCGGCATCGGCGCGGGCATGCCGGGCGGCGGCGGTCTGCGCCTCAAATACGGCAACCCGCTGTATCTCGATGACGTGGCGGCAGATTTTCCCGATATGCCGATCATCTCGGCCCACCCCGGCGTGCCGTGGCAGGACGAGCAGTTGTCAGTGGCCTTGCACAAGCCGAATGTCTATATCGATCTGTCAGGCTGGTCACCCAAATACTTCGAGCCGAAACTGGTGCAGTACGCCAACACCTTGCTCAAACACAAAGTGCTGTTCGGCAGCGACAACCCGGTGCTGCTGCCGGATCGCTGGCTGGCCGAGTTTGACAAACTGACCATCAAGCCCGATGCCCGGCAGCTGATTGTCAAAGACAACGCGGTGCGGCTGTTGAAGCTGAAGTAACGCCGAAAAAACCTTGAAGCCGCTGCGCAGCAGCATCGCAACAGCCTCGCAGCAGCATCGCAACAGCCTCGCAGCAGCATTGCAACAGCATCGCAACAACGTCGAAGCAGTCCTGAAACAACTCTGAAGAAAACCTGAAAGTGAATCCGTCATGAGCCGCATCGTCACCACCAGCGTCCTGGTCAATTTCGGCGATTGCGATCCCGCCGGGATCGTGTTTTTCCCCAATTTCTCGCGCTGGATGGACGCCTCCTCGCTCAATTTTTTCGTCGCCTGCGGCGTACCAATCTGGAGTGAGCTGGTCAAGACCACCGGCATCACCGGCACGCCCTTGCTGGAGATTCACACCCGCTTTGTGGCGCCAGCCAAGTATGGCCAGACG
>JANOYK010000775.1:0-2383 GCA_031428855.1 Burkholderiales bacterium
GCCCTCGGTCTTGGTGAAAATGGCTTTGTCTTCGGCCTGCGCGCCGATGGTGCGGCGGTCGTCAATCGACAGCGCGCCGGCCGCAATGCCGCCCGCGATCACCGGGAAACAGCCTTGCAGCAGCGGCAGGGTCAGCCCGAGGGCGAGTGCCGCAGTCCAGGCGCGCGTGCGCGCGGCACGTGAAAAAGAAATGATGTTCATGGCGCTTCTCCCAACAGTGAAAAATCGATACCGTCGCACAGACAGTGAATTGCCAGCAGGTGGACTTCCTGAATCCGCGCAGTGCGCGCGGCTGGCACGCGGATTTCGATGTCAGCGGCGGCTAAAAGTTTCGCGATGTTGCCGCCGTCTTTGCCGGTCAGCGCAATCACGCGCATGTCGCGCGCATGCGCGGCCTCGATGGCGGCGAGCACATTGGCCGAATTGCCGCTGGTCGAAATGGCGAGCAGCACATCGCCCGGATTGCCGAGCGCCTCGACCTGTTTGGAAAAAATCTGGGCGAAATCGTAGTCGTTCGCCACTGCCGTGAGGATCGAGGTGTCGGTCGCGAGCGAGATGGCAGCGAGGCTGCGCCGTTCGCGCTCGAAGCGCCCGACCAGCTCGGCGGCGAAGTGCTGGGCGTCGCCGGCCGAGCCGCCGTTGCCGCATGCGAGGATCTTGCCGCCGTTCATCAACGCCTCCACCATCACACCGGCGGCTGCCGCCAGGGGGGCGTCGAGCAGGTCTGCAGCGGCGCGTTTGGTGTCGATGCTGTCGGTGAAATGTGCGCGCATGCGCGCCTGTAAAGTCATGGTGCCGGGGTCCCGCGCAGTGTCAGAGGAGAAGGCAAATGGGAGGTCCATCAAGAGATGAAACGGCAGCGCTGCCGCATTGGCAACACCGTGCGCAAGCGGCTTGCAAGAGTCTTGCAAGACCGCTCGTAACCAGCGCCACTCGTAACCAGCGAAGAATTATAGCCGCCGGGGGGTGGCCGAAACCCGCGCGGTGCGTGCGCAATACGTGCGCGGCACTGTGCCCAAACCGCGTTTTACAGAGTGAAAGCATTGCGCAGCCACTCGACCCGTTCCGGTGTCACGCGGTTGAGCAGGATGCAGTCAAACCGGCACGGCATGTCGGATTTGCCCATCAGATAATGATGGGCGGCAGCCGCGATGCGCGATTGTTTGTGCGCATCGATGCTCTCAGCAGCGCTCACCAGCGGCGCGCCGTGTGCGCCGCGGCTGCGCAGGCGCACTTCGATGAACACTGTGGTATCACCGTCCTGCATGATGAGGTCGATCTCGCCCAGGCGGCAGCGGTAGTTGCGTGCCAGCAAGGTCAGCCCCTCTGCTTGAAGGTGATCGAGCGCAAGCTTTTCAGCCGCCGCGCCGCGCTGCTGGTTTTGGTCGCGCCGCAGATAGCTCATGGCTTCACCTCATTTGCGTAACTTCACCGTCCCGGTATTCGGCCTGGATCGGTTCGCGCTCTATTGCGCCGGGCAGCACGCGCAGCTTGCCGGTCACACCGTCAAGATCAAACGCCGACTGCCCGCGCGCCAGCTCGCTCGCCACCCGGTAGGCATCGATGCCAAGCGCGTACAGGCGCTCCAGATCGGGCGAGAGCGGCGTGCCGGACAGGGCGTAGCCGAGCGCGGCGCGGTCGGTTTGATGCAGCCACGGCAGGTCGATAAAGCGGATGCCGTTCATGTCATGCTGTTTTTTGGCGTCGCTCTTGACCGGGCCGGTGTAGACCTGCGAGGTGGCGATGACGGTGGTGTTGCGCCCGAGGTAGGGCCGCAGCAGGCGCGCGCGGTCGGCGTCGGCGGCGAGAAACACGGTGTTGGCGCGCGCGCGCTCGACCCCCTGCCGCACCTGCGCCAGGCTGCCGTTAAATTCAACCGGGTTGCTGATCTGCCCGCCCAGATGCAGCCAGGCGTCGGTGAACGCGGCGGCGGCGCGCTTTTGCAGTGCCGAGCCGGTGCTCACCACCACTGCGTGGGCGGCATCGGGCCGGTAGGCCGCGCGGGCGGCACTCTCGGCCTCGTGTTCGATATTGAGCGCGAGTGCGCGCATCTGCGGCAGCAGCGCGGCGCTGCCGCCGCGCGCGCCGGCCGACGGCTCGGGCAGATTGAGCACCAGCGTCGGCACCGGCATCGCCGCGCCGCGCAGGGCGTCGATCAAGGCGCCCACTTCGCTGCGCGTGAGCGGCCCGACCACCACCAGCGACACGGCGGCTGCTTCAAGATAGGCGGCGTGGATCCCTCCAGGCGAGCCATCGGTATCAATCAGGCGCACCTCGACGGGCTGCTTGCCGGCCTCGCGCGCGGCCATGAAGCCGGCCCGTGTTACCGCGGCGGCGCGGGCAAACGCGGGCGCTTTCGTGGGGAGCAGCAGTGCGTTGCCGG
>JANOYK010000776.1:0-2655 GCA_031428855.1 Burkholderiales bacterium
CCCCGCTGTTACCCTCTGCTGTTACCCCCTGCCATTACCCTGGCCGTTACCCCCTGCAGTTACCCCCTCCTCGCGGCGCCTGGCGCTGCCAGCCGGGCCAGCGTGGCCAGCCGCCGTGCAGCACCAGATGCAGCATCAAGCGCATCAGCACCAGCAGGCACAGCCATTGCTCAGCGGTGAAGCCGGGCCGGTAGATGGCGGGCTGGGGCGACACCGCCTCGAGCATCGACACCGGGCCGAACGGGGCCTTCAGAAAGCCAAGCAAAAACCAGATACCGAAGCAGGCGCTGCCCATCACGCTGATGCGCACGCCCGGACTGAGCGCAGCGCCGCTGCCCACGCGCGCTGCCCAGATCAGCCCCGCCATTGCAGCGGCGTCGTAGAGCATGACCGGATGGCGGCTCACGCCGTCGCCAAAATTGACCCCCCAGCGCCGCGCCGGCGCGCCAAACCCGGCCTCGCTGAGCGTCCAGACCACCGCGCCCAGATCAAGAATGAGGAGGCCCGCAAACAAGCCCGGCAGCAACGCGACGCCAAACACGGCAGCGCGGCTGCGCAGCGCCAACACCAGCCCGGCTGCCGCGCCCGCCACTGCGCCCGGCGCGGAGTTGCCGGCCGCCACCGTCCACAACGCACCCGCCTCAAACCCAAACACCAGTTGCGGGTACTGCAGCGCGAAGCCGGCCTTGGCCCCGAGCATCGCACCGGCCAGCGCTGCCGCCAGCCCGTGCAAGCCCTCGTCAGATTGCCACACCCGCAGATGGTCCACCCGCCCGGCACAGCGCAACGCCGCAGCCAGGGCCAGCAGCATGAACAACAATTTCAGGGTCAGCACCAGCGGCAGCGAGGTCAGCATGACGGCATTGTAGGGGGCGGTCGCAGGCGCGCCTGGCCGGTTAACATCAAGTTTGTTTGCAGTGAGCGGGAGGAAGTCATGCGGTATGGCACTCTGGGGTGCGGGTTCGTGGGGGTACTCCGGGGGATACTCCGGGTTGCGCTCGCTGGCGCGCTGCTGCAAGCCTTGAGTGCGCAGGCGCAAACGGCACCCGCAGCGGCATCGAACGCGGCACCCGCCGCAGCGCTGGTGCGTCCGGGCGCATGGAACGTCACACCGCAGGCGGTGTCGGGACTGTCACTGGCCTACCAGCTGTGTTTTAAAACCGGCTCGCTCGACGACATCAAAATGCTGATGCCCAATCTTCAAGGCGGCAACGGCAACTGCGCCGCGCCTGCGGTCGAGATGACGCCTGGCCTGGTGACGTGGCGCTTTCAGTGTCCGCCGCAGGCGCTCGATGCCCATGCCCGCTACACCTTCACGCCGGAGCGGATCGAGGGTGTGTTTCATCTCACGCAGGGAACCCCAGCGGTCTCATCCAGTCAATCGATCGCGGCGCAGCATGCCGGTGCGTGCCCGCCGTAGCGGCAGCGCGGCTCAATCAGAGGGTGTGGCGTGGGCTCGCTCGCGACCGCCGCGCTCCACATGCTTGAGTATCCGGGCGCGCGGTTCGGTCACTTTGCCATCACAAAACACGTCGTGCCAAAATTCAAAATGATGGCGGTTGATGCGGGTGTCCTGGATGGGTTTCCAGTCTGACACGCGGGCCGGTGTCCAGGTGCGGTCGCGCCGGCCAAACGCATAAACGCGCAACTGCCCGGTCTCGCAGCGCAAGCCTTCGTAGGTCACATTTTCTGCGCCGCCGGCGGTTTTAATCACCAGCGTGTAGCGCACCACGTTATCGCTGCCGATGGTAAGCGTGGCCCCGTCAAGCAGGACTTCGGACGTGGTCCAGCTGGTCGGAAATTTAATCAGACCGGCCGGTGCCGGATAGGCTGGCGGGGTGATGCCCATTTCCTTCCATTCGTTCTCGCCGTAGCCTGGCAGCGGCAGACTCGATTGCGCCAGCGCCGGGACGGCGGCGAACAAACCGGCAGCCACCACCGCTCCGGCCAGCGCTGAAGTCACCGCCCTGGTCAACGCACGGGGCAGCGCACGGCTCTGCGCACCAGCCAGCGCCCGGCCCAGCATCGCGTTCAATCCAGATCGCATAGCAGCGCGGCCAGTTTTTCCGGCGGCAACTCTTCCAGTTGTGCCAGATACTCGGCGTGGTCGCAGCCGATTTTGAGTTGCGCGCCGCTCTTGAGTGCCTGCTTCATTGGCGCACTCAACTCGAAGCGCACGAAATGCACCGCAGAGGTTTTCTCCTCATTCTCGCGCTCAAGGTCTTCATCGGCAATCGCGTACACGCGTGGCTGGCCTTCGACCTCGACAAACATGCGGTCTTCCACCCCCTTGAGTTTGGCGAGCGCGCGCTGGCGCTCGGTCACGCTCTCATACTCGATCAGCATGGTCGCCTTGAAGTTGCTGCCATCGGGAATCAGCGGGTTGTAGGCACCCAGTTCGCTCTCGATGCCTTCTTCCTCAAAAATCTTTTCGATGCGCAGCATTTCCTGCACCTGGTAGCGGACTGTTTTCTCGTCTTCAAACAGCAGCGTGATGTGTTCACCGACTGCAATCGTGCGGTTTTTCTTGTGGGCGATGATGTCGGCGCGCAAGGTGTTGCGCTGTTTCGCATAAGTCTCCAGCGTTAGCAGGCTGTCACGGGCAATGGCGGGCATGGCGATGTTCCTCAACTCTTTCTGAAAATGCGTCCTGAG
>JANOYK010000777.1:0-4062 GCA_031428855.1 Burkholderiales bacterium
CGAGAGCGGCGGCGGCGTCACGCTCAGGCGCGGCGTCTTGCTGGCCAGGCGCTGGTTGACTGCTTCGAGCAACAAGGTGCCGGCCGTGAGATAGCGGTAGTTCGCGTCGGTGCCTTCGATGATCTGCCACGGCGCTTCGCCGCTGCTGGTCTCGCGCAAAAAATCTTCCGACACGCGGCGAAAGCGGTCATACATCTTGAAGCGCTGCCAGTCGGTATCGGTCACACGCCAGCGCAGTTTTGGGTCTTTCTCCAATGCCTTGAGGCGTTTTTTCTGCGCGTCTTTCGACAAATGAAACCAGAACTTGAGCAGCAGCACACCCTCGGCCGTGAGCATGGTTTCGAAGTGGCGGATCTCTTCAATCGACTGCATCAGTTGAGTCGATTTGGTTTGCTTCATCACCCGGCTCACAATCGGCGCGGTATACCAGGAGCCAAACAGCACGCCGATGCGCCCCTTGGGCGGCAGCGCGCGCCAGAAGCGCCACATCGGCGGGCGCTCGGCCTCTTCGTCAGACGGCTCGCCAAACGCGTGCGTGACAATGTGGCGCGGGTCCATCCATTCGTTGAGCAGGTTGACCGTCTCGCCCTTGCCGGCCCCGTCCACCCCGCCGATGAGGATGACCACCGGAAATTTGCCGTTGGCCAATAACTGGTACTGCGCCTTGAGCAGGGCCTCGCGCAGCTTCGGCTCGCGCGCGGCGTAGTCTTCCTTGCTGACCTTGTGTCCCAGTTCGGCTGCTTCAAACATGGTGCCCTCCTGTTTTTGGCTGGATCGGTTGCTTGCTGCGCGTTTCGTGCTTGCCGTGCGTTCCGTGCTTGCTGTGTTCCCCGTGCCGTCCCTCTTGCCTCAGTTTCCCCGGTTGCCCCGGTTGCTTACGCTTCCAAAAACCAGCCGCCGCCTGCCCCTTGGCAAATCGCAGCGGTGCCGCGATCAACAGCGCCACCTCACGCGCCCGCAACCCACCCTGCGCCCCGGCCAATGCGGCCTCGTCCAACCCGAGACTACGCAACATCATGCACGCCATATTGATATCGGTCAAATCGCCCAGCCATTGCTGCAGGGCCGCGAGCGCAGCGGTGTAGCGTTTGACCGCCCTCGGGTTGAACCAGGCCCCAGTGGCATCGACCGCATAGCGCAGCCGCTTGACATCAATGCGCACCGCATGCCGCGCCTTGTTTGGCATGGTCAAAAAATGCTTTGCGCCGCGCTTGACGCGGCGTTGCAAGCGCACCAGACCTTTGCGTGCAAATTTCCGGAGCGCGCTTTTTCCGGCCACCGGTGTATCCCCTGGTGCCGCGCCACCCTCCGTGCCCTCATCCGGTGCCGGCAGACTGGCCAGCCACCGCTGCAAGCCCTTGAGCAGACGCTCATGCACTGGCGCCGTGATCTGGTCACGCACGCGCCCACGCGCGGCTCGGCGCAGTCGCAACGCACGACGGCGCGCACGGCCCAATGGCCCCGGCGGCAAGCCGCAATGCGGCAGCAGGGTGCCGATGAACACATCCCAGTTGCGCTGCTCGCCAAGGATGCGCGCAAGGCGGCGCAAGGCCGGCCCAAAGCGTTTGCGCGCGCCGCGCGCCGAAGCGGTGTCAAAGAAACGCAGGGCACAGCGCAGGCGGCGCACCGCCACCCGCATCTGGTGAACGGATTCGGCATTGGCGGCACTGTCATCCGCAGCGCCGCGCCCGGGCAACATGAGCGCACCCGGCGTATTGGCTTGCAGTTGCGCGAGGCACGCCGCCACCACGCGGCGCAACGCGGCCTCGGGGGTCAGACTCGCATCAAGCGCAATGCTGACCGCTTTTGGGGGAGGTGGCGGCCGGCGCCGCAGAGTCGCCGAAGCTGCCATCACCGTCCCGCGCGCGGGCTACGCGACTCCGAGAAAGCGGCGCGCGTTGCCGCTGGTAATCAGCTTGAGCGCGGCAGCGTCGAGTCCGCTGCGTTCGAGCAAGCCGACCGGATCGCCCTCGCCCATCGAAAACGGATAGTCACTGCCGATCACGATCTGGCCCACACCGTAGCTCTCGATCAAGAGGCGCACCAGCTTCGGATCGAACACCACGCAATCGTAGAAAAACTTTTTCGCATACACCTCGGGCGACTCGGGCATGGTCTCTTTGGCTTTCGGCATCATGCGCCAGGCGTGGGCGATGCGCGGCAGCATCATCGACAGTGCGCCGCCGCCGTGGCTGAAGGCAATGCGCAGGTTGGGATGGCGCGCGGCGATGCCGCCGGTGATGATGGCGACTGCCGCCATGCCGATGTCAGCCGGAAACGCCACCGCCTGCTCGGAGAGCGGCCCGACGATGCGGTCGTGTCCGACTGGACGCAGCGCATGCACGAAGATCGACGCGCCGAGTTTTTCAGCCAGCGCAAAAAAAGGCTCGAAGCGCGCGTCGCCAATCGACACGCCGTTCACATGCGTCGCAATCTCAACCCCGGCAAAACCGAGCGTGCCTTTGACATATTCCAATTCACGCAAGGCCATGTCCATGTCCTGCAGCGGCACGGCCCCCAAGCCAATGAAGCGCTGCGGCGCGGCATTCACCATCGTGGCGATCTGGTCGTTGAGATAGCGGATCAGCACGCGCGCATCATCAGCCGGCAGCCAGTAAGAGAGCAACTCCGGCATCGGCGACAACGCTTGTTTGCCGACGCGCATCGTGTTCATGCCTTCGAGGCGGCGCGGCACGCTCCAGGAGCCATCGCTCACGGTGCGGTAGACCTTGCCCGAGATCATCACGTGCTGGTGGCAGGCGTGCGCCGGGGCCATCGACGGCCACGGAATGTCTGGCGTGGCACCACCGTAGGCCGGAAATTGCTCGGGCACCACATGGGTGTGAATGTCGATGGCGCTGTGGATATTGGCTCCGGAATGGTCGTGTGACATGGTCTGTAGGCGTGCAGATTTTGAGTGAGAGAAACGGGGCCGCAATCATAGCCCGTCTATAGGTAGCAAAGGGGCATCAGCTAAAATTGCATGCTTCGCGTCACGAAAATTGGCCTTGCATGATTACGTTCCAGCAAATCATTTTGCGTCTTCAGGACTACTGGGACAAACAGGGTTGCGCGCTATTGCAGCCCTACGACATGGAAGTGGGCGCCGGCACCTCGCACACCGCCACATTCTTGCGCGCGCTCGGCCCCGAGCCATGGAAAGCCGCCTACGTGCAGCCAAGCCGCCGCCCCAAAGATGGCCGCTACGGCGAGAACCCGAACCGGATGCAGCACTACTACCAATATCAGGTGGTGCTCAAACCGGCACCGGCCAACATTCTTGACCTCTATCTTGGCTCACTCGAAGCGCTTGGCTTTGATCTAAAGCAAAACGATGTGCGCTTTGTTGAAGACGATTGGGAAAACCCGACGCTGGGTGCCTGGGGCCTCGGCTGGGAAGTGTGGATGAACGGCATGGAGGTGACCCAGTTCACCTATTTTCAGCAGGTCGGCGGCATCGATTGCAAGCCGATCACCGGCGAAATCACCTACGGGCTGGAGCGCCTCGCCATGTATTTGCAGGGCGTCGAACGCGTCTTTGATCTGGTGTGGACCGAGGGTGGCGGCAAGACGCTCACCTACGGCGATGTGTACCTGCAAAACGAGCAGGAACAATCGGCCTACAACTTCGAGTGGAGCGATGTGGACTTTTTACTCGCGGCGTTTGGCGCGCACGAGAAACAGGCCAAGCGGTTGATGGAACAAAAACTCGCACTGCCGGCCTATGAGCAAGTGCTCAAGGGCGCGCACACCTTCAATTTGCTCGACGCGCGCGGCGCGATTTCAGTGACCGAGCGCGCTGCCTACATTGGCCGCATCCGTAATCTGGCGCGCAGTGTGGCCAAGAGTTACAAGGAAAGCCGCAGGCGGATGGAGCCGCCGTTTCCGATGGCACCGCGTGCGTGGGCTGACGAAGTGGTTGCCCAAATGTACCAAGAGGCTGGCTGATGACAGCGCTCGCTATAGCCGGTCCCGATTTTGGATGGCCACTGTGCTCACTCTGGTCGGAGTGCTCGGCTCAGGGGGGCTCGTTCACGGTCAGGAGGTCGCGTTCGACTTCCT
>JANOYK010000778.1:0-6035 GCA_031428855.1 Burkholderiales bacterium
CGATGGAAGCGCACAAGGGCTTGAACCCGGTTGAAGCGGCGATGCATATCTGGCAGCGCTTGAAGGTGGTCGAGGTGCGCTGGAACCCGCCGCACGCCACGCACTCTGTGTTCGGCGATCACCCGCATCCGCTCAATTTCAATCTCGGCAAAATCAACGGCGGCGAGTGGGCTTCGTCAGTGCCGACCACCTGCCGCGTCGATTTCCGTTTCGGCATTTATCCGGGCCGCGACCCGGCAGAGGCCAAGCGCGAAGTTGAAGCCGCGATCCGCGCCGCCGCCGCCGAACTGCCCGAGCCGCCCAAGTGCGCAGTCACGTTCGAGGGCTTTCACGCCCCCGGCTGCGTAGTCGATCTCACATCCACACCGATGCAGTTACTCGCGCAATGCCACCAGCGCGTCAATGGCAGCGCACCGGTCTCGTACGCGGCTACCGGCACGACTGACGTGCGCTTGTTTCAACTCGGTGCGGGCATCCCCTCCACCTGCTACGGCCCAAACGCGCAGCGCATTCACGCGCTCGACGAGTGCGTCGAGATCGCCAGTCTCAAGCGCGTGGCGCAGGTGTATGGGTTGTTCATCGCAGAGTGGTGTGGCGTGGAGGCGGCATGAGCAGCGTTGTTGAAACCGCGTCCGATGGCCGCATCGTCACCGAAAAACGTGGCCGCGTATTCATCATCAAACTCGACCGTCCGAAAAAACTCAACGGCTTCTCGACCAAGATGATCCAGCAACTCGCTGCCGCCTACACCGCGTTTGAGAACGACAGCGAAGCATGGGCCGGCCTGCTGTGTGCCGAGGGGCCGCACTTCACGGCGGGTTTGCAACTCGACCAGATCGGCCCCTTGATGGCGCGTGGTGAATCGCTCTGGCCCGATGGCGCGATTGACCCGTTCGGCCTGCGCGCGCCGAAGCGTAGCAAGCCCCTCGTCGTCGCGGTGCAGGGCATCACCTACACCATTGGCATTGAACTGATGCTGGCAGCCGACATGGTGGTGGCAGCACACAACTGCCGCTTCGCGCAACTCGAAGTCAAGCGCGGCATCATGGCCACCGGCGGCGCGACGATCCGCATGGCCGATCGCGCCGGCTGGGGCAATGCCATGCGTTACTTGCTCACGGGGGATGAATTCGACGCGGCTACTGCACTGCGTTTGGGCTTCGTGCAGGAGGTGGTCGCGGCCGGTGAAGAGTTTGACCGCGCGCTGGCGCTGGCCGAAAAAATTGCGGCGCAGGCACCGCTCGCGGTGCGCGCCACGATTGCCTCGACCCGCAAGGCAGTCGAGCAGGGGCAGGGCGCTGCCGCAGCCGAGTTTCGCGCGGTGCAGGCCGCGCTTGCCAACAGCGCCGATGCGAAAGAGGGCGTCGCCTCGTTTGTGGCTAAACGGGACGCGTGTTTTACCGGGCGCTAATGTTGCCGCAGTTTCAGGAGATCACCATGTTGAACCTTGCCTACATTGCCTACATTGCTTGCAAACGGTTGTTGTCAGTTGTTCTTGTGCTCTGCGCCACCTGGGTTCACGCCCAAACCATCGTCGACGCCACCCAGATGCAAGACGCGCTCAAACGCGGCGTGCAGGTGTGGGACGTGCGCGACGCGCGCGACTTCGCACGCGGCCACCTGCCCGGCGCCATCACCATCGGCGACGCCGCCCGCGTCCTGCGTGACGACAACACCGAAGATTTCATCGCCCACGCACGGATCGAAAAACTGTTCAGCGAGGCCGGTCTTGACCCGGCGCGCGAAACCGTGATCTACGGCTGGCGCGGCACCTGGAACCCTTACTTCGGCCAGTACACCCTGCGTTTTTTCGGTGGCACCAAGGTCAATGTGTTTCACGAAGGCTTGGAGGGCTGGCAGCAGGCCGGCCTGCCGGTCTCGACCGCGCCGTTCAAGCCGACCGCAGCCGCCATCAAACTGACCCCTGTGCCTGGCATCTCCATCAGCACGCGCGACATGATCGAGCGGGCCGGCCGGCGCGACACCCAAATCATCGACGCGCGCACCGTGCGCGAATTTGCCGGTGAAGACATCCGCGCCCTGCGCGGCGGCCACATACCCGGTGCCGTCAACATTCCCTACGAGCGCAACTGGGTAGACCCGGAAACCGCGATCAAGCTCGCGCGCAAGGAGGTCACCACCACGGCCGGCATGTCGCTCAAGGCAGTGGCAGATTTGCGCGCCCTCTACGCCGGCCTCGACCCGGACAAGGAAACGGTGGTCTATTGCCAGTCAGGTGTGCGCGCCTCCGAAACGGCCGGCGTGCTGCTGCAGCTCGGTTTCAAAAACGTCAAGGTCTACGACTCATCGTGGCTCGCCTACGGCAACACCCTCGACGCGCCGGCCAACAACGCCACCATGTTCAACATCGGCGCGCTCAACGGCCGTATCGCCGCGATGCAAAACCGGATTGATGCGCTCGAAAAATCGTTGGCAGACGAGCGTGCCAAGCGTTGATGCGGCGTGCGGCACACCGGCAGGGGCGGCGCTGGCAACTGGCGCGACGCGGGCGAACAATCGTCATAGCCCATTATCCGGAAACCCTTGGTGCAAGCCATTGTGCAACGCCATGCCAGCTAGAACCGTTGGTGCGAGCCACTGTTAACGAGGTGGCTGCTTGAGTTCTGCGCGCTGGCCGGTTTACGCCGTGCTGGCGGCGGGCGTGCTGATCGTCTCCACTGCTTCGATCCTGATCCGCTGGGCGCAGGCCGAAGGCGTGCCCTCGCTGGCAATTGCGGCGTGGCGCTTGGCGCTCGCCGCGCTGGTGCTGGCACCGCTGGTGTGGTTCAAGGCACGCACTGAAATCGCCGCGCTGCCGCGCACACGGCTTGGCCTGGCACTCGCGTCTGGCGTATTCCTCGCGCTGCACTTCGCCAGTTGGATCGCGTCACTCGAATACACCTCGGTCGCCAGCAGCGTCGCACTGGTGACGGCCAACCCGGTCTGGATTGCCTTGTTTTCACTGTTGGTGTTGGGTGAGCGCATCCCCGCATTACGTCTGGCCGCAGTGGTGCTCGCCTTGGCCGGCAGCGGCGTGATTTTGTGGGCTGACAGCGGCAGTGCGAGCGCAACAGCACCGAAGCCCGCGCTCGGTAACACGCTCGCGCTGATCGGCTCACTCACCGTCTGTGGATATTTGTTGATCGGTCAAAAGTTGCGCGCCGGCATGTCGCTGATTGCCTACATTGGTCTGGTCTATACCTGCGCTGCGCTATGTCTGATGGGCGCAGCGTTGGCGAGCGGCACGGCACTATCGGGTTACAGCACGGTAGCGTGGGCGTGCCTCGCTGGCATGGCACTCGGTCCGCAACTCATGGGACACGGTGCGTTCAACTACGCGCTAAAGCACGTCACGCCGACCACTATCGCGCTGACTGTGCTGGGGGAACCGGTCGGGTCTGCGCTGCTGGCATGGCTGCTGTTCGGCGAGGCGGTCAGCGCGGTGAAGCTGGCTGGTATGGCGCTGCTGCTGGGCGGCATTTTTCTCGCTGCCCGCAGCGAGGGGGCGTCTGCTTGAGGAATGGGGATTGAGGGATTGAGGGATTGACAGTGGCACATAAACAAGTGTTACACTTATTTATGTGTTTAATTTTGATTGGAGAGGGTTATGGCTGAAACCGTCAATTTCACCGGTGCGGTAGAGCGTGAATTGCTCAAGCGTGCCAAGGTAGTCGCGGCAAAAGCCGATACCTCGGTCAACGCGCTGTTCAATGCCGAACTGCGTTATCTGGTGGAAACGTTTGAAGCCGCTGAGGCTGGCGGCAATCAAAATTTCCGCACGCTGCTCGATTTTTCTCTTGGACGGATCGATGATGTTGCAGCGCTGGCAGCGCTCGGAATTGACAGCCAGGAGGATCTTTTTCTCTTGATGGCGCAAGCGCATCTGCCGATGCCGCGCTTGCCGGATGCGCAGACCAAAAATATGGTCAGCACCCTGCATCAATTGGCTTCATAGCGGTTGCAAGGGCGCATCCGAGGTAGCGAAAAATTGGAGACGGCGCTTTTGCCCGATGCCGGGCCACTGATTACCTTGGCTTACGCCGATGCGCTTGACTTGCTGCACAAGCCAGGTTGGCAGGTGGCACTGGCGGACATGGTGTTGCATGAAGTGACGCGCAACGAAACACCGACCAGCCGGAAGATTGGCAACTGGGCCAAGCGCAGCGCGGTGACCGTGATGGCGACAAATATTTGCCGCGACTATCTGCGCGGCAAAGGTTCACCGTCGCAGCGTAAAGCGAACCTCGGTGAACTGGCGGTGCAGGAGGTGATGCAAAGCTTTGCGCTCACCGGCCAGCCCCGCACTGGCGTGTTTCTGTTTGAGGATCACAAGATCGCGCGTGCCAGCTTTTTGCTGCCGGATAACTGTCACAAAATCAGCACGCGCGCGTTTCTGATTTTTCTGGAGGAGAAGGGCTGGATCGCGTCCGCAGCGGCGGTCGAGCGTGCCGCGATCCAGAATGGCAGACAGTTCTCGGCGCTGCGTTTTCCTAGTCCTTGAACGCTTCCACCTGAATCATCAGCCGCACGTCATCGCCGACGGCGGGCAAAAACGCCTTCAGGCCGAAGTCGGAGCGCTTGATGGCACCGGCCAGATTGCCGCCGCACTGATCTTTTTTGGTGCGCGGGTGCTGGCCGCAGTGGAAGTTGGTGAAGCTGAGCGTGACTGCCTTGGTGACGCCGAGCAAGGTGAATTCACCTTCGACCGCCAAGGGATTGTCGCCGCTGAAAATCATCCGCGTGCTTTTGAAGGTCATCACCGGAAATTGCTCGACGTTGAAAAAGTCTTTGCCCTTCATCACCCCTTCCATGAAGGCGTGGCCGGTGAGGAAAGAGGCGCTCTGGATCGTCACCTCGACGCTGCCGGTTTTGGCTTCGGTGTCGAGCACCGCCTTGCCTGCCGACTTCATGAACATGCCGGTGTGGCTGGATAAAAAATTGTGCATCACTTCAAAGCGCGGGATGGTGTGATCCGGGTCGAGGGTGTAGGCCACGGGGGCGGCGATGGCGGCGCTGCCGAGAGTGATGGCGGCAGCGGCAAGCACCGCCGGGGCAAAAGCTGAAAGGTGTTTCATGATGCGCTCTCCTGTGGGTTGAAATTATTTTTGCAACAACACTTTGAACCGGACTGCGACTTCATTGGCGACGACACTGGTGTCGGCCCACGGGCCATCACCGATTTTGAAATCATTGCGCTTCAAGGGCACCGCGCCTTCGAGCAATGTGCCGGCTGCATCGGCCTTGGCGCTGAAGCTGGCGCTGACGTCGCGCGTGATGCCCTTGAGGGTGAATTTTCCCACTGCCTCGAAGCGCCCGCCGCCCAGCGCCTTTGCACTGTTCACCACGAACAACGCCTTGGGAAATTGTTTGGTGTTGAACCAGGACGCGCCCTGAATGTCACTGTTCCAGCCGGCGTCACCCAAATCGACGCTGGTGACATCGACTTCAATATTGGCGCGCGTGGCCTCGGGCTTGGCCGCATCAAACGTGATCTGCGCAGTGAATCGTTTGAACTTGCCGCTGCCGGGCACGTTCTCCTGCTTGAAGCCGAAGCTGATTTCACTTTTTGCCAGGTCTGCCGTTTGCGCGAGCGCATTGCCCAGGGTGGCGAGGCTGCCTGCAATGATGACTGCAAGCGTGCCGAGGGTGGCGCGCGCCAAGCTGGGCAGAGAGCGGTGCGGCAGGAGGTTCATGAGGGGATTGTTCCGGGCAACATGCGCGACATGATGCCATCTCTGTCGATCAATGTGTGTTTGAGCGCTGCGGCTAGGTGCAGCGCCACCAGCGCGGCCAGCGAATAGGCCAGGCTCAGGTGGACGAACTTGAGCGTGGCAGCGAGTTCGCGATTTTTTTCCACCAGGTCGGGCAACTGCAGCGCGGCAATGCCGAACGGCACCGTCGGCACACCGGCCGAGGACGAATAGAGCCAGCCCGACAGCGGCACTGCTGCCATCAACCCATACAGCAAAAAATGCACGGCATTCGAGGCAGCAGCCTGCCAGCGCGGCAGCGCGGCCGGCAGTGGCGGCGGCGGG
>JANOYK010000779.1:0-1998 GCA_031428855.1 Burkholderiales bacterium
GGTGCGCAGCGGGCGGGTGGTGGCCGAACTGCCGCTGCCGGCCCGTGACATCCTGCGCGCCGACGACACCGATACGGTGTACTTTCAAGTGACCGGGCAGCGCGGCGAGTATGTGTCGGGTGACCGTGATCTGCCGCTGCCGGGCGAGGACGAAGTGCCGGTGCCCGGGCGGGTGCTGTTCCGCAACGACGAGATGCAGGGCGTCGAGGTGCGCATTGCGTACACTTGGGTGCAGTTTCCGGTGGCGGCGGCGGAAGGTGCAACGGCGGCTGCGGCCAAAGCACGTGCGCCAGAGGGACGCCCGCCCGAGACCCGCGCCGCCGCCGCGCCGGTGCGCCCGGCCTTGGTGCAGGTGGCCGAAACGCTCGACAAACGCGCGCATCTGGCTGACGAAATCGTCAAGGGCGTGATCCTGCCGCAGTTCATCATTCTGCCGTTTGCGGCGGTGCTGATCTGGTTTGGTCTGGCGCGCGGTTTGCGTCCGCTGTCGAGCCTGGTCAGGCGGATTGGCCAGCGCCGTCCGGGAGATTTGAGTCCGATTCCGGCGGGCACGGTGCCGGCCGAAGTGGAGCCGCTGATTCATTCGATCAACCATCTGATGCGCCAGCTCGATGGCAGCCTGCGCGGCCAGCAGCGCTTCATCGCGAATGCCGCGCACCAGTTGCGCACGCCGCTGGCCGGGATTCAAATGCAGGCCGAACTGGCGCTGCTGCTGGCGACGCCGCCCCCGAAGGGAGCGGAACTGCGTGCGCCGGATCGGCACGGCCAGGCTCAGCGCAGCCCGGCTCAACCTGGCCCGGATCACCACAGCCCCGAACTGCGCCGCAGTCTGGAGCAAATGACGCTGGCGACACGGCGGCTGGTGCGCATGGTCAATCAATTGCTGGCGCTAACGCGCGCCGAACATCATACGGGAGCGGCCAGCGCCGCGCCGCGCCTGCTGCCGCTCGACCTGGTTGACCTGGTGCTTGAGCGCGTGCGTGACTGGGTGCCGGCCGCGCAGGCGCGGCAGATTGACTTGGGCTTTGAGGCCGCCGATGGCAGTGCGCCGGTGCGGGTGGCGGGCAACGCGCTGCTGTTGGCTGAACTGGTCAACAACCTGGCCGACAACGCGATTCGCTACACCCCGCCGGGCGGGATGATTACGGTGCGGGTGCTGCGTCTCGCCGATCCTGGCGCTGGGGCAAACGGGGGGGGCAGGGGAGGCGCAGATGGCGCGGCCGAAGCGCGCGCGGTGCTTGAGGTCGAAGACAGTGGCATCGGCATTGCGCCCGAAGAGCGTGAACTGGTGTTTGAGCGCTTTTACCGGGTGCTTGGCGCGGGGCCGGCCGGCGAACACGTGGAAGGCTCCGGTCTGGGCCTTGCCATCGTGCGTGAAATCGCGCAGCAGCATGCGGCGACGGTGCGGGTGCGGCCCGGCGCGCACGGGCGCGGCACCGTGTTTGTGGTGGAGTTTCCGGGTGAGCGCCCCGGGTGAGCACCCATCTGGATCAGCGCTGCCGGCGCGCTAAAATACGCACCCGGATGATGCGTTGCGTTGCCCCTGGCGCGGGGCACTGCGCCAGCCCACAATCATTTTTTACCTTTTCCAACCTAGTCACGTGGCATCTTCACCATCCGATAAACGAGACACGCCGGCGCGCCCGGCGGTCAAGCAGCAGCCTGCGCTGTCGAGCAAAATTGACCGGATCGAGGCCGAAATGGATTCGGTCGATTTCGGTTCGATTTTTTCTCCTTCGGTAACGCCGCCGCCGGCAGCTGCGCATGCAGCCGGGTCAGCGCCGCCGGCGCAGCCCGCAGTGCCGCCGCCGCTGACCCGGACCGCAGCACCGCCTGCGCCACCGGCATCTGCCGGCTCTGCCGCGTCATTGAAGACGCCTTCTGCTGCGGCCCCCTCTGCGCCGCTGCTGCACAGCACGGCCCCGGCCGGCACTGCCGCTGCCCGGCCCGTCGCTGCGACCCGCGCCAATTCTGCGGCTGCCAAGCCTGTCGCCGCGC
>JANOYK010000780.1:0-2009 GCA_031428855.1 Burkholderiales bacterium
GTCCACCGACACCATCGA
Source organism: Burkholderiales bacterium (assembly GCA_031428855.1). Taxonomy (GTDB): domain Bacteria; phylum Pseudomonadota; class Gammaproteobacteria; order Burkholderiales; family JAEUOS01; genus CANJDH01. Next base: position 19 of record JANOYK010000780.1, read on the forward strand.
GCGGCACATCACGGTGTCGAGGTTCTGTTCACGGTGCGCATCACGCAGCAGCGTCATGTACCGGTTGAACTGGCCCTTGGAAATCAGCATCGAGCCGAAGCGCTGGATCGGCATGTTGGCCAGCGTATAGAGCTGGTTGAACACGATGCCGAAGGTCTCGCCGAGGATGCGCTTGTAGTCGGCTTCGAGCGCGGCCTGGCCCGGCGGCAGGTTCGGCCCTTGCGGGTTGTAGACGAGGTTGAGCTTGAGGCCTGAATCCGGTTTGCCATAGCCCAAGGCATTGAGCCCACGAATGCCGGCAATCGATTTCTCGTAAACACCTTTGCCACGCTGGCGATCCACCAGTTCTTCGGTATAGCACGGCAGCGAGGCGACGACCTCTACTTGATGCGCAGCAAGAAACTGCGCGAGGCCCTCCTGCCCCGGTTCCGACAAAATCGTCAGGTTGCAGCGATCGATCACCTGCACGCCAATCGAGCGCGCCTTCACCACCAGGTCACGAAAATACGGGCTTAACTCGGGCGCGCCACCGGTGAGATCGAGCGTGTCGGCGTCGTGCGCAGCAAGGTAGCCTAGCACCAGGTCAATCGTCGGCGCATCCATCATCTCGGTGCGGGTGGGGCCGGCATTGACATGGCAATGCACGCACGACTGATTGCACTTGTAGCCCAGATTGACTTGCAGCGTCTCGACGCGGCGGCGCGCAATTTTGGGGAAGGTGGTTTTTTCGAGCAGCGCAAGCGTTGCGTGCATGACTGGTTCTCCGGCTTTCGTTGGAAGACATTATGCGGCACTGGATTGCCGGGCCGGATGTCAAAGAGATACGCGGCTTCCCCTCTGGCGGATGCAAGCGCGCCGCAATCGATGCCAGTCCGCAATGACAGGGACAGGCCCGCAACGACAGTTGCCATCCCGCATTGAAGAATGCCACCGATCAGTGGCGCACTCTCAACCCAGCGCAGCCGCCGGCGCACGCCGCGCCACCAGCATCAACGCCGCGACGATCACCGCAAACCCGGCCAATTGCATCAGCGCAATCGTCTCGCCCAAAAACAGCCAGCCCCACAGCAAGCTGAAGGCCGGGATCAGATACGTCACCGACAGCGACGCGGTAGGCCCGGTGCGTTTCATCAACGCATAAAACAAGCCATTGGCCAGCGCGGTACACGCCAAGGCCAGCGCCGCCAGCGCCCACAACACCTTGGGCGTCCACGCGCCCGCCTCTGCCCCCGCCACTACGGCGGGGATGGCAAACGGCATCGACAACAGCCCGGCAAAAAAACTCTGCGCAAATGCCAGTTCCAGCGCCGGGCGGTGCGCCAGCTTGCGCGAGGCATAAATGTTGGAGCACGCATAACTGCACGCCGCCGCCAGCGTGCCGGCAAACGACAGCACCACCGGCCAGGTAAACGGCTGCGGCGTAAAGCCCACCACCAGCGCCACCCCGGCCATGCCGAGCAGCATGCCGAGCGCACGAGCGCGCCCCATCGGCTCGCCGAAAAACAAAAACAGCAGCGTCGCCGAAAACATCGCGGCGGTCGTATTCAACATCGCCAGCGTGCCAGCGTTGAGATGCAGCGCTGCCGAGCCGATCAGATATTGCGCGAGGAACGAGGACAGAAATCCCATCACCACATAGTCGCGGGCAAACTTCTTCTCGCCCCACGCCAACCCTGCCACCCGCAGCGCCGCATACATCGCCAACGCCGAGAGCAGCATGCGCCCGCCCACCATGCCCCACGGCCCCACCGCAGGCACGATGATGCGGATGAAAATGTAGGACGCACCCCAGATGGCGCCGAGGGCAAACAGAGTGGCAAGATCGCGTGCGGTCACTGGGGCAATGTAGCAGAGCGGGGCAGTTGCATGCGCGGCATGCTCACTGAACGCGCCGGCGCGCAAGCGGGCGGCTTGAATCTTTCCGGCGCGACGCCGTTAAGGGCTGGGATTTTTGGCACGCAACCCCACTGGAGGTAAAAAATTGTGCTATC
>JANOYK010000781.1:0-4444 GCA_031428855.1 Burkholderiales bacterium
GGTGGATATTGCGATGGCGTTCATGAGCGCGCCTGATCTGGTGCTGCTCGACGAGCCATGCGCCGGGGTCAACCCGAGCTTGGTGGGCGGTATCTCGACGCTGCTCAAGCAACTGAACCAGAAGCGTGCCGGTGAGGCTGCGGCGAGTGGTGCAGGTGGTGCAGGTGGTGCAGGTGGTGCGGGCAGCAGCGCCAGCAAGCGGTGCAGCTTTGTGGTGATCGAGCACAACATGGATTTCGTGATGGACTTGTGTGATCGCATCATGGTGATGGTCGAAGGCGAGGTGCTGGCGATTGGCACGCCCGATGAAATTCGCAGCAACAAGCAGGTGCTCGATGCGTACTTGGGTAACTGAGCGGGTCACTGAGAGGGCCACTGCACATGTCTGACACCTGCATCGAATTTGACAACGTGGTCGCCGGGTACAAGGATTTCATGATCCTCAACAACCTGTCGTTCAAGATCAAACGCGGCTCGATCACGCTGCTGCTGGGGCCGAACGGTGCGGGCAAATCGACCGTGCTCAAAACCCTGTTCGGCATTCTCAAGCCGCGCCAGGGCCGCGTGTTGCTCGACGGGCAGGATATCACCGGCCATACCCAAACAGACCTGCTCGCGCGCGGCATTGCGTTCGTGCCGCAAGGGCGCAACCTGTTCCCGCAACTGACGGTGTGGCAAAACCTGGAACTGGGCGGCATCACGCTCGGCACCAAGACTACGCATGAGCGCATACCCGAAGTGCTGGAACTGTTTCCGCGCGTCAAACAGCGGATGCACTCGCAGGCGTCGGCCCTCTCGGGCGGCGAGCAAAAGCAACTGGAGATCGGCCGCGCGCTGCTGCTGCGGCCCAAGGTGTTGTTGATTGATGAACCGTCGATTGGCTTGTCGCCGATTGTGGTCAAAGATGTCTTCACACTGCTGCGCCGCCTTGTGACAGAAGGCACCACGGTGTTGATGGTGGAGCAAAATGTCAAGAGCGCGCTCAAGGTGTCGGACCAGGCAATTGCGCTTGAATCAGGCCGGCTGGTGCTGCACAAGCCGGCTGGTGAGTTGCTGGCCGACCCGCATATTGAGCGTTTGTTTCTTGGTGGTGCAGTCGCAGCCAATGCAGCATGATTTTTCAAACGGAGAACCCATGATTTTCGATCTGCGCATTTACACCCTGCACCCGGGCCGCTTGCCAGCCTGGCTCAAGATGTACGAGCAATACGGCCACGCAACGCAAGTGAAGCATTGCGGCGAGCCGGTGTTTTATTCCACCACTGAGGTCGGCACGCTCAATCAAGTAGTGCATGTGTGGCAATACAAAAGCCAGGCCGACCGCGAAAAGCGCCGCAACGCGCTGATGAGGGATCCGGCATTTCAGGATTACCTCAAGCGCAGCGCCGCGATGGGCGCGCACTTGACACAGGAGTCGCGCATTCTCAAATCGACTGCGTTTTCTCCGCTGTAGTTTCGTTGTTCGATGGCATTCCCCGCCCCGCTGCGATCGTTGCAGACCCCGCATTCTCCGACGCCAAAGAGCATCCTATGACCAATCCCACCCGCCGCGCCTGCATCATGGGCCAGCCCGTCGCGCAATCGCGTTCACCGATGATCCACGGCTACTGGATCAAGCAAATGGGGGTTGATGGCGCTTACGATTTCAAGGAACTCTCGTCCGCCGAGTTTCCCGGCTTCATCGCCGCGCTCGGCAGCAACGGCTATGTCGGCGGCAACGTCACCGCGCCGCACAAGGAGGCGGCGTTTCGCGGGGTTGCCAAACGTGACGCTGCGGCAGAGGCGATTGGCGCCGTCAATGTGATCTGGGTTGAGAACGGTGTGTTGATGGGCGGCAACTCCGACACCCACGGGTTCATCGACAACCTTGATGAAGCTGCGCCGGGCTGGCAAGCACCTGCTGCTGACTCTGGTGCCGCTGGTACTGTGACGCGCGCAGTGGTGCTCGGCGCCGGCGGCGCGGCGCGCGCAGCGGTGTATGCGTTCGTGCAGCGTGGTGTGGCCGTGGCGATTGTGAACCGCACCCGCGCACGCGCCAACGAGCTGGCCGCGCACTTTGGCGCGCTTCCCAACGCGAAAGTGCAGGGCCATGACTGGAGCGAATTGCCGGGCTTGCTCAAAGCCGCGGATGTGCTGGTCAACTGCACATCGCTCGGCATGACTGGCAAGGCTGCGCTCGACATTGATCTCGTGCCACTCAAACCATCAGCCGTGGTGTACGACGCCGTGTATGTGCCGCTCGAAACCGCGCTGCTCGCCCAAGCGCGCAAGCGCGGCCACCGCGTGGTCGATGGCCTGGGCATGCTGCTGCATCAGGCTGGCTATGGGTTTCAGAAATGGTTCGGCGTCAAGACCAGCCTCACCCCCGAGCTGCGTGCGCTGGTGCAGGCCGATATCATCGCCAAGACGCCCAAGTGATGAATGCGCTGCCGCTGCCGCTGCGGAGGGACGCGCCGCTGCTGCGGATAGACACGCAGTGGCCGCGCCGGAGCCGCGCATGATCGACGGCAACACCACGCTGATTGCCCACATCGGCTATCCCACCTTCACCTTCAAGGCGCCGCTGATCTACAACCCGTATTTCGCTGCGGCCGGCATCAATGCCGTGGTGATGCCGATGGGGTGCCAGACGGAGGACTACCCGGCGTTCCTGCGCGCAGTGTTCAAGCTCACCAACACCGGCGGCGCGCTCATCACCATGCCGCACAAGGTGAGCACGGTGGCGCTGCTCGATGAGATGTCGGTTGCCGTCAAGATCGCCGGTGCCTGCAATGCGGTCAAGCGCGACGCTGCCGGGCGCTTGATTGGCGATCTGTTTGACGGCGCAGGTTTTGTGCGCGCGCTCCAGACCAAGGGCTTCGCACTCAGCAGCGCCGCCAGCCTGGTGGTCGGTTCGGGCGGCGTTGGCTCGGCCATCGCTGCGTCCCTCGCGGATGCGGGCATCAAGCGTCTGGTATTGACCGATACCCACCTTGCCTCCACCCACGCGCTAGTAGCGCGCATCCGCCAGCACTACCCCGCGCTCGATGTAAGCGCTGGCAGCAATGACCCGGCCGGCTTCGACTTGGTGGTCAACGCCACACCGCTTGGCATGCAAGACGGTGATGCGCTGCCGGTCGATGTGGCGCGCATGTCAGCGCATGCCCTGGCGGGTGAAGTGGTGATGCGCACTGACATCACGCCCTATCTCGCCGCAGCGCGTGCGCGAGGCTGCGCGGTGCAGACCGGCACCGACATGCTGTTCGAGCAGATTCCGGCCTATCTTGAATTCTTTGGCTTCCCCGCCACTACGGCGGCGCATTTGCGCAGTCTGGCGCGCTTGCCTGCGGCATAGATTGCATGCTGGCATCGCCCGCAAACCCTTGGTGTGTGCGGATGTTGGATGGTATATGCTTAAAACCGTTGGCACGGGCGGGTCACAGGGCGGCAGCAGATTTGTTTTCCGGCGCTGCTGTGGCCTTGCCCTAAAATTCCTGCCTGTTTTCCTGCCTGTTTTCCCGCCTGATCTTCGCGCCTGTTACCGGCTCACCTGCCCATGTTGATTTCGCTTAAGTCCCTGCCGCCCGACGGTGCCACCTTTGATGTGGTGGTGATCGGTGCCGGATGCGCGGGCATGAGCGCCGCGCTGACTGCGGCGATTGACCACCAGCGCGTGTTGCTGATCGAGCAGTCGGCGCTGGCCGGCGGCACCACCGCATGGTCGGCCGGCAGCACCTGGATCCCCGGTACGCGCCACGCGGCCAGCATCGCGCCGGACGATTCGATTGAGCAGGCCGATGGTTTTCTCACCCGCGCGATTGGCGCGCATTCGAGCCACGTCCTGCGCCGCGTGTTTCTTGAACGCGGCGGCGAGGCGCTCGATTACGTTGAACAGCATTCCGATGTGGCGTTCCGCCCGTTCGCGTCGCACCCGGATTACCTCTCTGATATTGAAGGGGCCTCACTCAGGGGCCGTGTGCTCGATCCGCTGCCGTTTGACGCACGCAAACTGGGCAAGCTGTTTGGCGTGCTGCGTCCGCCGATCCCCGAATTCACCGTGCTCGGCGGCATGATGGTGGACCGCACTGACATTGTTCATCTGCAGCGTTTCGCCAGGTCACCGGTGTCCATGCTGCACAGCCTGCGCCTGCTCTGGCGGCATCTGCGCGACCGCCTGCGCCATCCGCGCGGCACGCGCCTGGTGATGGGCAATGCACTGGCCGGGCGTTTGCTGCTGTCGCTGTCCAAGCGCCCCAACGTTGCGCTGTCGCTGCGCACCCATGTGGAAAAACTGCATCTTGATGCACACGGAGTGCATGCCGTCACCCTGACCCATAGTGGCGTGAAGCGCACCGTGCGGGTGAGCGGCGGCGTGATCTTCGCCACCGGCGGCTTCAACCGCGATGCGGCGCGGCGCGCACAGTTGCTGCCCGGCCCGGCCGGCGCAGACAGCGCATGGTGCGCC
>JANOYK010000782.1:0-1632 GCA_031428855.1 Burkholderiales bacterium
AGCTTTCACTCGAACCCGCGATCCGCGCACGCCCCTCCGGTATCGCCGGGCCGCTGCTGCTGGGCGGCTATACGGTGCCGTTGCGCCAGATCGACTGACACCGCGTCAGTCTCGCCCGGCCTTGGCCGAGCTTGCATTTAACGTTCGGTCAGTTCGCGCGCAGCGGCAAACAGCGCGCTCGAAGCATCACCCAGCGCGCTGCACACCGTGAAGTGGTTGAGACCAGGCATGGTCACATCACGCACAAACACGCCGCTCCAGCGCTGTGCCAGCAAGCGCGCCTGGCGGTGAAATTCGCTGCTCTCGTCCCCGCCCACCGCCGTCATCAGAGGCGCATGGGTGGCCGGCTGCAGGCAGACCGGGCTTAACGCCTGCACCCGCTGATCGTCAAGGTCCAGATCGTTGCGGATAAACGGCGCGGCCATCAGCGGCGCAAGGTCGTATAGCCCGCTGATAGCGAGCGCGCCGCGCACCACGTCGGGCGGCAGCGCGCCATGCCAGCGCGGCCACTGGCAGGCCAGCATCAGCGCGGCCAGATGCCCGCCGGCCGAATGCCCGGAGACGTAAAGATGGTGCGGATTGGCCCCGTAGTGGCCAGCGTGCTGGTAGAGCCAGGTAATCGACGCCACCACATCGCGCACCAGATCTTCGAGCGGCACCAGCGGCAGCAGGCGGTAGTTGATGACCGCCACCGCGATGCCGGCCCGGGTAAATGCCGGGGCAAGAAACGAAAAAACGGATTTGTCGAGCGCGCGCCAATAGCCGCCGTGAATAAACACCATCAGGGGCGCATGACCGGCCCCGCGCCGCGCCGGAAAAATATCGAGGGTCTGGCCCGGCTGCGCGCCATAAGCGATATCGAGGTAGCAGGGGTATCCCACGCGCACGCGGCGCGACTCCTCTGCCCAATGGCGCATATGCACCGCGTGATCGGGTACGGCAGCGCGGGCGTTGTACTCGCGTTCGCAAAACCCTGGGTCGTATTGCGTGGTGGCGGGAGCGGGCATATTGACAAGCGTGCCGGGGGTGGGCTGAGGGCGGGCTGAGGGGTTCGGCTCAGGGGCGGATGCGGTAAAGCGTCGCCGCAGGGCTAAGCTGCTTTCGGCCCGGTGCCGGCCGGCTGGTCCGCATACGGCTTCAACCCGAGGGTGCGCACGATGGTTTCCACCAGGGTCTGCTTCTTGTAGGGCTTGGAGATATACGCCGCCGCGCCCAGACTCAAGCCCTTGAACACATCTTCCTGACTCGCCAGCGCCGTCAACATGACCACCGGCACCGCCTTGAGTTTGGGATGCTGGCGCATGCGCGCCAAAATCTCGAAACCGTTGACGCCGGGCAGTTCGACATCCATCAACACCACGTCGGGCAGCGGCGACTGATTGAGCTCGCCGACAATCTCTTCACGGGTGCCGGCGTGGCGCTGTTTGAAACCGGCCTTCATCACAATATTCTGGGCAAACCGCGCCTGAATCTCGTCGTCTTCCACAATCAACACCGTGATGTCGGTCCAGGGCTTGCCCAGCGACGTCTCGGGCGGCGGCGCGCTGTGATCCAATTGGGTGAACGAGCCGGTCTTGGTCAGCAGGTCGTGGCCACTCTGCGCCACATGGTTCAGACGCTGCTGATCCTGCG
>JANOYK010000783.1:0-3984 GCA_031428855.1 Burkholderiales bacterium
GCAGGCCAAACACCGCAATTGGTCGAACTGCGCGCGGACGGCGTGCTGCAACTCGCGCTGGCACTCGATCTGGGCCGCGACGGCATCCTCGGATACTGCGCCACGGCTGGGGCCGAGACCTGGTTCAAACTGGCCGGCACAGAGACCGCTGCACAGTCCTCTACCCAGACCACTGCACCGGCCACTGCACAGTCCACCACACAAGCCAGCGCAGAGTTGCTCACCATCGGCGGCGATGGCAGCGCATGGGACGAGTGCTGGCACGATCGGCAATGCGCCCCCCTCACGCCGCCGCTGCCGCTCACCCCGGCCGAGCGGCGCACGCTCGAGGCCCTGTCGGCGGCGTTTCGCGCAGAGTGGCTGTGGTACGCCCACGCCCCCGAAGAAGAGATCATCGTCGAGCGCCAGCGCTACCAGGAAGCCGGCCGGCCGGTACACGCGGTCAACCTGAAATCGATCAAACTGGCGGGGCATGGCGCGGGCGTGCAATCGAGTCTGGCGCCAGCCCAGACCTGGATCGCCGCGCTGCTGCGCACCACTTGGGGACACACTGCTTCATGACAATGTTTCGCGAACACACCGTGCAATGCATTTCGCCGGCCGGCCTGCACCAGATGGCGTATACCGAATGGGGCGACGCCGCCAATCCCAGGGTGTTGCTGTGCGTACATGGCTTGTCGCGCACCGGGCGCGATTTCGATGACCTTGCGCGCGCCCTGTCACCGCATTACCGTGTGGTATGCCCTGACGTAGCCGGACGCGGCAACAGCAGCTGGCTGGCCGACCCGATGCACTACCAGATACCGCAATACGTGGCCGACATGGTGACGCTGATTGCCCGCATCAACCCGGGCGTGCTGCACTGGATCGGCACCTCGATGGGCGGACTGATCGGCATGGGCCTGGCCGCCCTGCCCGCCTCTCCCATCAGCAAACTGGTGCTCAACGATGTCGGCCCGGTCATCACGGGCGCGGCGCTCAAGCGCATCGGCGAATACCTCGGCCAGGGGCCGGTGTTCCCGGACTTTGCCAGCGCCGAACAATATATCCGCGCGGTCAGCGCCACGTTTGGCCTCAAGACCGATGCGCAGTGGAGAAGGCTGACCGAGATCAGCCTGGTGCCGGCCGGCACCGGCTTTGCACTGCACTACGACCCGGCGATTGCGGTGCCGTTCAAACAGCAGGGCGCCGGCAGCGCCGATATCGAACTGTGGCCGGTGTACGATGCGATCCGCTGCCCGGTGCTGGTCACACGCGGTGAACATTCCGACCTGCTGCTGCGTGACACGGTGGCGCGGATGGCGGCGCGCGGACCGAAAGCGGCAACCGTGGAAATAGCCGGCGTGGGTCATGCGCCGATGTTTATGGATCCAGACCAGATCAGCGTCGTGGAAAATTTTTTGTTGAACTGATGCGCCGGTTGACGGCACAGCCAATACGCCCACACACTGCATCCAGCATCGCACCCAGCATCGCACCCACCATCGCACCCACCATCGCACCCACCATCGCACTCAACATCAAACTCAGCACCGTAACCCTCCACCCCCTCCACGCAAAGGAACCCAGCAATGAAGGTAGAACGATTTCACATTGGCGCACGTCTGTCAGAGATGGCGATTCACCACGGCACCGTGTATCTGGCCGGGCAAATCGCCAGCGACGCGACGCAAGATATGGAAGGCCAGACGCGCCAGGTGCTCACCGCCATCGACAAGCTGCTCGAGGAGGCGGGCACCGACAAGACGCGGCTGTTGATGGCGCAGATTTTTGTCACCGACATGCGCTTGTTCGCCAGCATGAACAAGGTATGGGATGGCTGGGTGGTCGCCGGTCAGACGCCGCCGCGCGCCACCGTGGAAGCCAAGCTGGCGACGCCGCAGCATCTGGTGGAGATCGTGGTGATTGCTGCGCAGAAGTAGCAGTGAGGTGCGGCAGGAGCAGGCTGCCGCGCGGCAACCATTGAATTGGATCAGGTGGTGCCCGGAGAGCCTTGTGCCACAATCCTCTGCGGGATGATGGCTCCGTGATCCGCTTGTACCAAGCCTGTCAGGGCACCCGCGTTGTCGTAAACCCGGTAATGGCCATCGGCGGTCACGCCAAGAGAATGCATCGCCAGCTTCTGGCCAAGCCGCAGACGGGCAGCGGCAGCGGCATCCACATCAAGACGCGGCAGGTGTTCAATCAGCGCATCAACTGGCAACAGCAGGGCATCACGTTCAGCGGCGGGCGTGGCTTCCAGCGTGGCGAGCGTGATGGCCCGCTCCAGCGTGAACGCTGCGGTCTGTTCGCGCCGTAACGCAATCAAGTGCGCACCACAACCAAGCACCCGGCCAATGTCTTCAGCCAGAGTGCGCACGTAGGTGCCCTTGCTGCACGCGACGCGGAATTGCACGGCGTGTTGCTGCACGTCAATCAAGGTGAGCGCATGGATCGTCACCTGGCGTGCGGCGCGCTCGAGCGTAACGCCAGCGCGGGCGTACTCGTAGAGCGGCTTGCCATCGCGCTTCAACGCCGAATACATCGGTGGCACTTGTTCAATCTGGCCGCGAAATTGCGCCAGCGCAGCTTCAATGTGGGTATTGGTGACACTGACCGGACGCAGCTCCAGCACATCACCCTCAGGATCACCGGTCGTGGTGGTGACACCCAATTGCATTGTCGCCAGGTAGGTTTTGTCGGCGTCAATCAAGTGCCCGCTGAACTTGGTCGCCTCGCCCAGCGCGACTGGCAACAAGCCGGTGGCGAAGGGGTCGAGCGTGCCGGTGTGGCCCGCCTTGCCGGCGTTGTAGAGACGCTTGAGCGCACCGAGCACGCCGTTGGAGGTGATGCCGGCCGGTTTGTCGATGAACAGCACACCGTTGACACGGCGGCGTTTGGGTTTGTTCATCGGTCGGCTGATCGATTGCAGGGCGTGCGCAGCAGCGGAGACCGGCAGGCCACCCGCCACAACCTCCCGCGTCAGTCTTTGGCGCGGGTCGCGTTAGCCTGGTCGATCAAGGCGGAGAGCGAGATGCCGCGCTCCAGACTCTCGTCGAAGCGAAACCGCAGTTGCGGTATTTGATGAATCTTGATGCGTTTGCCCAGCTCCGAGCGCAAAAACCCGGCGGCTTTGCCCAGACCGAACAGCGTGTCTTCGACGCTCAATTTGCCGTCAATCAAGGTGAAATAGACGTTGGCGTGGGCGTAGTCCGGCGTCACTTCGACGGCGGTGATCGTAATCATGCCGACCCGCGGGTCCTTCAACTCGGTGCGGATGATCTCCGACAGATCGCGCTGGATCTGCTCGTTGACCCGCTCCGAGCGGGAGAAACCGCGTGTCTGATGGCGCATGCTGGTGGGTGACGGCGGGGTGACGGGCAGTGAGGCGGGGAACGTGAAGGCGTGATGGTGTGATGCACGCGGCCGTCAGCGTGACCAGCCTTATGCCAGCACGCGCGCGACCTCGGTTACTTCAAAAATCTCAAGCTGGTCGCCGACAATCAGATCATTGAAGTTCTTGAGCGAGAGGCCGCATTCAAACCCGGCCTTGACCTCACGCACATCGTCCTTGAAGCGCTTGAGAGAGTCGAGTTCACCAGTCCAGATCACCACGTTGTCGCGCAGCAGGCGCGCCGATGCCGAGCGCTTGACGGTGCCGTCGAGCACATAACAGCCCGCCACTGCGCCGACCTTGGTGATTTTGTAGACCTGGCGGATATCGACCATGCCGATGATCTCTTCCTTCTTGTCCGGTGTCAGCATGCCCGACATCGCCGCCTTCACTTCGTCAACCGCGTCGTAAATGATGGTGTAGTAGCGCAGGTCAACGCCGTTGTTCTCGGCCAATTTGCGCGAACCGGCATCGGCGCGGACGTTGAAGCCGATGATGACCGCTTTCGACGCAATCGCCAGATTGACATCCGACTCGGAAATGCCGCCCACTGCCGCATGCACCACCTGCACCTTGACTTCGGAGGTGGAGAGTTTTTTCATCGACTGCAC
>JANOYK010000784.1:0-1695 GCA_031428855.1 Burkholderiales bacterium
GCAAACTGCGGCAGCATGGTCTCGATCAAGCCGTGCAGCGCCGCCAGGCTGTCAGCGCCGGCCAGTTCACGCATGCGCGTCTGCGCGCTGCGCCACAACGGCCGCGCTGCCTGATACGCCGCCTCGCCCTGGCGTGTCACCAGCACCGGCGGCATGGGGCGGCAAGGGCGGAGCGGAAGGCAGCAGATTGACGGCAGACATTGGCAAATCTAAACTTGCATCTACACCCATGCAATTGCCCTATTTTAACTTTATCGAGTCACGAAACCATGCAATCAGATGCTGGCATTGCTGCCGTAAACATCGCCGGGAACCCCGCGTCAAAAAGCAAGATCGTGCGCATCAGCAGCGCGCCTGCCACCTACGGCATCGTTGATCCAAAAGAAGTGGCCCATCTCTCCGGCCTCGAATTTTTTGAGGGTCTGGCAAACGGCACCTACCCGGCACCGCCGATTGCGAAAACCCTCAACTTCAATTTCATCGAAGCCGAACACGGCCGCGCCGTGTTTGAAGGCACGCCCCTGCGCGAGTTCTACAACCCGATCGGTTCGATCCACGGCAGTTACGCCGCCGCCCTGCTCGACTCGTGCATGGGCTGCGCAGTCCACACCACCCTGGCCGCAGGCCAGGCCTACACCACGCTCGAATACAAAATCAGCCTGGTGCGCGGCATGTCGGACCAAACCGGCAAAGTCACCGCCGAGGGCCGCGTGCTGCAAGTGGGCCGCCGTGTTGCCACTGCCGAAGGCTGGCTGCGGGATGCAGCGGGCAAGCTGCTTGCACACGGCACCACGACCTGCCTGGTGTTTGAGGTCTGAGGTCTGTAACTGTGGTTCAACCGGACATCGCAGCAGCACCCCGAACCTGACGAATCTGCGGCGTAAACTGTTCTGACGCACTCGCCGCCCCCATCCATCCTGCTCAACGCCCCCCGATTACCTGGTTCGATCACCACAGGAGACACCGTATGAACGCCCCTGCCGACAACTTCCTCTCGCAACTCGACGCCCGCGCCGCCGCCCTCGAAGCCAAAGTCATCGCCTGGCGGCGCGATTTTCACGCCCATCCTGAACTGGGTAACGAAGAAGTGCGCACCTCGGCCATCGTCGCCGAGCATCTGAAAAAACTCGGACTCGACAATGTGCGCACCGGTGTCGCCAAAACCGGCGTGGTGGCCACGCTCAAAGGCGGCAAGCCCGGCCCCTGCATCGCGCTGCGCGCCGACATGGATGGCCTGCCGGTCACCGAACTGGCCGATGTGCCATTCAAATCCCAGCGCCGCACCCAGTGGGACGGTGCCGAGGTCGGCACCATGCACGCCTGCGGCCATGACTGCCACACTGCGATGTTGATGGGTGTCGCCGAGCTGTTCGCCGGTATGCGTGATGACGTCTGCGGCACCATCAAGTTCATTTTTCAGCCGGCCGAGGAAGGCTTGCCCAACTACGCCAACGGCGGCGCAAAGATGATGATCGAGGAACACGCACTGGAGAACCCGCGCCCGGACGCGATCTTCGGCATCCACGTCATCTCGCACCTCAACGCCGGCAAAGTCGGCTACCGGCCCGGCCCGCTGATGGCCTCGACCGACAATTTTTTTATCAAGATCAAGGGCCGCCAAACCCACGGCGCGATGCCCTGGCTGGGCGCTGACCCAATTGTGGCGAGCGCGCAAGTGGTGCTCGGCATGCAGAC
>JANOYK010000785.1:0-2520 GCA_031428855.1 Burkholderiales bacterium
TGTGGTGATGGTGGTCGCGCACAACAGGCCGGTGATGATGCCGCGCTCAACCAGATCGAAAATCAACGTAGCATGGTTGACGAACGCTGGCCGCCCCTGCAGCACGTCCAGCACCACATTGGTATCAACCAACACCCTCACTGGTGCTTTTTCTCCAGATAGGCGCGATAGCCGTCGCGGTCGCCGGGAGCCTTCTTCAAGCTTCTTGTAGTGGATGCGCCAAGTGCGCCGTGCAGAGCGGTGGTGATGGGTCCCAGGGCCGATCCGGAATTGACACCGCGCAGGTTTGCATTGTCTGCGGCTGCGGGCTTCACGGCCAGATGCGTAAAGTAGTCAGCCACCAATTGCGACAACGACCGGTTCTGCCCGGCGGCGTAATGTTTGGCTCGATGAATCAAAACTTCATCGAGGCGCAGTGTGAGTTTGGTTGACATGATTGGTGGCGCCCCGATTGCCTTGGCCCGGCAGGAATGTGAATAGATGGCAGGTGACGTGCAGTATATAAAATGTTGTACGTCAGGTCAATACGGAGTCTTGTCCATGGCGAACTCAGCGTGGGTTCAGTGGGATGATGGCTTGAAACCTTTGGTGTGAGCCACTCTCAGCCCGGCGCCCATCTCAAAAATCAATTTCCGAGAATCGTCCCGACGGCAATCCCCAGCGCATCGCCGTTGACTTTTTTGCCGTCGCCGAGCTTGGCTTTGGAAACATGAATGCGCCCGCTTTGTGACGAGATGACGATCTTGCCGCCAGCGCATTCGACCACCTCGCCGATCTTGCCTTTGACTGCGCCGAAGGTGACGACCTTCTCCAGCTTGGCTTCGTAGATCCACAGCTTGGCGCCATTGAAGGTGGTCCATGCGCCGGGCGCGGGCGCACAGCCGCGGATCAGGTTGTAGACGATGGTGGAGTGATTGGCCCAGTTGATCTTCGACTCGGCATCACGGCACCAGCCTTCGTAGGTGGCTTGCGCTTCGTCCTGCACGGTTTCGGTGTGCTGGCCGGCCATGACGAGATCGGCAGCTTCGAGCATGGCGTCGACGCCCATCGGGAACAGGCGGTCGAAGTAGATGCTGCCCAGTGTGTCGTCCGGGCCGATGGCGGCTTTCTTTTGCAGGATCACTGCGCCTTCATCGAGGCCGTCGCTGGGGCGAAAGATGGTTAGGCCGGTTTCGGTCTCGCCGCAGATGATCGGCCAGGAGATCGACGACGGCCCGCGATATTTCGGCAGCAACGAGGGGTGGTATTGAATCGTGCCGTGCTTCGGAATATTGACGAATTCCTGCGGCGCAAACTGCAACACATAGGCCATGATGCCAATGTCGGCATTGGCGGCTTTCATCGCCTCAATCGCCTCGGGTGCCTTGAGCGATTTGAACTGATGCACTGTCAGGCCCTTCTCTTGCGCGGCGACGCGCAGGGCGTCGGGACGCGCGCCTTCTTTTTCCGGTGCGCAAAATACCGCCGTGATTTCGTCACCGCGCGCGAGCAGTTTTTCCAACACGGATTTGCCGAAGTCCTGCTGGCCGACGATAGCTATTTTCATGTGATCTCCGTGGGTGTTCTATTGGGCGGTTCTATTAGGCAGTTCTATTAGGCAGTTTTACTAGGCGGCTTTTTTCGGCGGGGCGCTAAACGCGCCGGCCGTTTTGAGGGTTGCCACCTTGGCGGCGTCGTAGCCAAGCACATTGGTCAGCACATCGTCGGTGTGCTCGCCCAGCAGCGGCGAGCGTTCGATCTTCGCAGGCGAGGCGGAGAGCTTGATCGGCATGCCGACGTTCCACCATTTGCCGCGCTGCGGGTGGTCGAGCTCAACATACATCTCGCGGCCGCGGATGTGCTCGTCGCTGGCGAGGTCACTGGTGGACATGATCGGGCCGCACGGCACGTCGAGCGGATTGAGGATCGCCATGAACTCGCGCTTGGTGTGGTTGGCGGCGTACTGATTGATGAGCGCCCACATTTCTTTCTGGTTCTTGCGGCGGTCGGCAACAGCAGCGAATTTCGGATCGGTCGCCAGATCGGGCCGGCCGAGGGCGGAGCCGATCAGGCCTGCGAGGCCCGCCCAGACGGCTTCTTGCACCACCACGTAGATGTAATCGTTCGGGCCATGCGGCTTGCAGTGAATCGCATTGCCAAGCTGCCCGCCGCCGGAGTCGTTGCCGGCCCGCGGCACATCGCCCATGCCGATGCTGGTCGGCACCGAATACTCGGACAGCGACTGGCGCGTGAGGCGCTGGTGGTCGCGCCACTTGACGCGGCACAGGTTCATCACACCGTCCATCATCGCCACTTCAACATACTGGCCTTCGCCGGTACGGTTGGCTTGATGCAGCGCAGCCAGCAGGCCGATGGCCAGATGCAGGCCGGTGCCGGAGTCGCCGATTTGCGCACCGGTGACGAAAGGCGGGCCGTCAAGCACGCCGGTGGTGCTCATCGCGCCGCCCATCGCCTGTGCAACGTTTTCGTAGGCCTTGAACTCGGCGTAGGGGCCGGTCGAGCCGAAGCCCTTGATGGAAC
>JANOYK010000786.1:0-5492 GCA_031428855.1 Burkholderiales bacterium
ACGCGGCTTGAGAACGGGTGTGGTGAAAAGAGGCATTGCATGCAGCGGCCCGCTGTGTACCCGCGCAGCATTTTTTGGCAGCGGCAGGAATGCTTGACAAGATGACCTCGCAGGAGGGTGCCCTGCCGATTTTTGCTGGCAAAGATCTAGTCGGATCGATCGGCATCTCGGGCGCGCCCGGCGGCGACAAAGACACCGCCTGCGCCAAAGCCGGTATCGACAAGATCGCGCGCTTTCTCAACTGACCGCTGCGCAGTGAACAGTTACTCGACCTTCGCGCCCGACAATTTGATGATGCGCGTCATGCGCTCGCTCTCGCTTTTCATCAGCGCCGTCATTTGGTCGGGCGAGTTATTCATCGGCAGCATGCCTTGTGGCGCCAGTTGCTTGTCGACGAACTCCTGATTCGAGAGCATCGTTGACACCGCCGCATTGAGGCGCGCCACCACGTCACGCGGGGTGCCGGTGGGCGCAAAGAAGCCGTACCAGGCGCCGATGTCGAGGTCTTTCGCGCCCACTTCGGCAAAGGTTGGCACCTCGGGCAGCAGGGGTGAGCGCTTGTCGCCCGAGATTGCCAGCACCTTGACGCGCCCCGCCTTGATGAAGCCCTGCACCGTCGGAATGGCGGGAAAGGTGAACACCACCTGGCCGCCGATCACATCAGCCACCGCCGGGGCTGAGCCTTTGTAGGGCACATGCACCATGTCCGAGCCGGTGTGCTTTTTGTACATTTCGCCCATCAGGTGGGCTTGGCTGCCGACACCGTATGAGCCATAGCTGATGGTGCCTGATTTGGCTTTGGTATAGGCCACCAACTCCGCGAAATTGTTCACCGGCAGGTTGGACGCCACCACCAGCGCGAGATTGAGGTAGGCCACTGTCGCCACCGGTGCAAAGTCGCGCGCCATGTTGTAGGGCAGGGTGGCAAACAGCGCCGGGTTGAGCACGAAGGTGGCGTCGTTGGTAAACAGCAGCGTGTAACCGTCGGCGGCGGACTTGGCCACTGCCTCGGCACCAATGCCGGTGTTGGCACCGGGCCGGTTGTCGACCAGTACTTGTTGACCGAGGATTTCACCCAGACGCTGCGCCACCACGCGCCCCATGATGTCGGTGGCACCGCCGGGCGCGTAAGGCACGATCATGCGCACCGGTTTGGCTGGCCAGGCTTGTGCAAGGGCGCTGCTGGCAGATGCGGCGCAGAGCACTGCGGCGCTGGCGGCAATGGTGAAGCATCGAAGCAACTGGTTCATTTTTAGGTCTCCGTTGGGGTTCAAGCGGGGTTCAAGCGGGGGTTCAAGCGGGGATTCAAGCGGGGAATTCAAGCGACAGCGCTGGAGTCGGACTTTGGGGCCGCTTCACAAAATGGTTTGCACTTCATGGTTGTTCTCGCCCGCCAAGTAACTCAGGCCGGCTCCAAAACAAGCCTGCGCGCCGCCGCAGCAATATCGGCCGCCCCGACCCGGCACAAATCTTCCAGCGGCTTTGAATACGGCACCGGCACGCGCGGCGAACCGAGCCGCAGCGGCCGCGCCTTGAGCTTGCCGTAAAACGCTTCGGCAATCTCGGCGAGCAACTCGCCGCCGAAGCCGCCAGCGCGGGCCGATTCATGCGCGACGATGACGCGCCCGGTTTTTTCAATCGAAGCGAACACGGTATCGCGATCCCACGGCCACAGGGTGCGCAGGTCGATCACTTCGGCGTCGATGCCTTGGGCTGCGAGCGTTTCCGCAGCGGCCACGCAGGCGTTGGCAGTGCTGGACCAGCTCACCAGCGTGACATCTTTGCCCGCGCGGCGAATCGCCGCCTGGCCCAATGCCACTGGTGGCGCAGCGGCATCCACCTCACCCGTGGTCTGCCACAACTCCTTGTGCTCCATGAACACCACCGGGTCATCGCAGCGGATCGCGGCCTTGAGCAGACCATGGTTATCAGCCGGCGTGGCAGACGCCACCACGACCAGGCCGGCAGTGGCGACCCACAGATTTTCATTGCTCTGGCAGTGCTGTGCCGCCATGCCGGCGCGGATACCGATCGGCTGGCGGATCACCATCGGCACGCGCACCTGGCCGCCCAGCATATAGCGCGCCTTGGCCGCCTGATTGATGATTTCGTCGGCAGCGCACAGAGCGAAATCGGCGAAGCGCATCTCCGCCACCGGACGCATGCCCATCAATGCCGAGCCGATGGCGGCCGACATAATCATCGATTCCGAAATCGGCGTGTCAACAATGCGCGCTGGCCCGAACAGTTTTTGCAGGCCGCGATACTGGCCCGCCGTGCCGCCCTCGGGGCCGACATCTTCGCCCAGCGCCCACACGTTGGGGTCGCGTTCCATCTCCTGGCGCAGAGCGAGGCAACCCGCTTCGACGTAGGTCATCATCGTCATCATGCTGCACTCCCGGTCCGGTGTGCCACTGCATCGGGGGCGCGGCGCGTTGTTGCAGCGGCTGCCGCCGCCACAGTTTCCTCCGGGCTTCCCACCGGGCTTCCCACCGGACTTCCCACCGTCTGCACATCAGTAAAGGTCTGTGCCGCATCGGGCCAGGGCGCAGCGAGCGCTTCCTTGACCGCGGCATCAATGACTTGTTGCGCCTCATCACGCACTGCACTGAGCGCTGCGCCATCAACCCCCTGCTGCGTCAGCCAGCGCTCGGCGTTGACGATGCAATCATCCTGCTTGGCCGCTTCGACTTCGGCGGCGTCGCGATACAGCCCGCGATCATGCGCGAGATGGCCGAGCCAGCGATAGGTGTTGGCGTGCAGATAACGCGGCCCGCCACCGGCGCGCACCTCGCCGATCAAGCGCCGCGCCGCAGCTTCCACTTCGATCACATCGTTGCCATTGACAGTCTCCACCGGAATGCCGAAGGCCTTGACGCGCTCGATAGCGGGCGGCCCGCCGGTGACATCACGCGTGCGCAGCGTGACCGAGTAGCCGTTGTCTTCACACACGAACAGTACCGGCAAGTCAAACAGCTTGGCCCAGTTGAAGGCTTCGAACAGCGGCCCCCGGTTCATCGCGCCATCGCCAAAAAACGCCACCATGATGTCGGGCCGCTGCTGCATTTTGAACGCGTGCGCGGCACCGACGGCGAGGGTGACGCCATCGGGCACCACGCCGTTGGCACCGAGCATGCCGCAGGAGAAATCGGCGATGTGCATCGAGCCGCCCTTGCCGCCAGAGGTGCCGCCGGCGCGGCCATACAGCTCCTGCATCATGCGCGCGGGCGAGACGCCTTTGGCAATCGCATGGCCGTGGCCGCGGTGGTAGCTCGACACAAAATCGGCGCGCGTGAGGTTGAAGCAGACGCCGGTGGCTATCGCTTCTTCGCCGGTGTATTGATGCACCGAGCCGCGCGCGTGGCCATCACGCACAGCGGCACCGGCAGCATCTTCAAACGCGCGGATGATGCGCATGGTGCGCAGCATGGCCAGCGCGCCCTCGCGTGAGGGCGGGGGTGCAGTCACAGTGCCGCCTTATTCGAGCTTGATGCCCATGTCGCGGATCAGCTTGCCCCAGTAGGCGTAGTCGGATACCAAGCCGGCTGTCAACACGGCGGGCGAGGTGCCGGTCGGCGTCAACCCCAGCGCGCGCAGGCGGTTCTGAATGTCCGGCGTCTTGACGATCTTGACCAACTCGACATTGAGTTTGTTGACGATCTCGTCAGAGGTGCCGGCCGGGACGAAGATGCCGTGCCAGGAATCGCCGATCACGCCATTGGGGTCGAGGTCAGCGCCGAACTCGGTCAGCGTCGGCACATCCGGCAGCGCGGGAATGCGCTCCGCACCCGAGGTCGCGAGCGCCTTGATCTTGCCGCCCTTGATCGAGGGAATCGCAGTGGTCGAGGCTTCGAGATACAGGCTCACCACACCGGCCATCACGTCGGGGCCGGGGTGGGTTTTGTAGGGCACGTGGCTCAACTTGATGCCGAGGCGCTGCGCAATCGTCTCCATCCCCACATGCGGGTGCGAGCCGGTGCCGGCCGAGGCGTAATCGATCTTGCCCGGGTTGGCTTTAGCGTAGGCGACAAACTCTTTCATCGAGTTGTACGGCGCATTCGGTGTGGCGGTGATGAGGTGCGGCACCTTGAGAATTTCAGTGACGGCCTTGAAGTCTTTGAGCGCATTGAACTTGGCGCTCGGATACACGTGCGGCACGATGGCCATCACGCCTTTGACCGTGAACAACAGGTTGTAACCGTCGGCAGGCATGGTGGCTGCGGCTTCTGCGCCGATCATGCCGCCCGCGCCAGGGCGGTTGTCGATCACGACCGCCTGCCCGAGTGCTTGACCAAGGCGGTCACCAATCAAACGCGCCACCACGTCGGGTGACACGCCAGCCGCGTAAGGCACGATCATCTTGATCGGCTTGTTCGGATACGCGGCCTGACCGAAGGCGGCGGGTGCGGCGAGAGTGGCCGCGAAGGTGGCGGTGGTGAGCAATACGTTTCTGCGATTCATCGAGTGGGCTCCTGACGGAATGGTGGCATCGAACGACAGATGTGGCGTTGGGTGTGAAGCATGGCGATGGCGGTCTGCGCAGCCTTTGAGGCCGTAGAGTAGCGCAAACCGGGCGGCACGCGGGCGCAACGCGCGATTGGACGGCGCGCTCTTTGTGGTTCAATCGTCATCGTTCAAACCGCTGTGACGCACCGAGCAAAAGAGAGAGGCCGTGATGCAAACCACAACTTCCACCGGCATAGCCGGTTGCACTGAGTGAATCGATTGAACCGATTGAGCCGATTGAACCGATTGAACCGTTTGAACTCAATGTCAGATCAAAACCGTAGGGAGCACAGCGTGACGTTTACTTTGATAGCACGGAAACTGTTGGTGGGAGCGGTTCTCCTGATATTGACCGCCGCCGCACAAGCCTTTCCCGATAAACCAGTGCGCCTCGTGGTGGGCTTTCCGCCGGGCGGCTCCGACATCTCGGCGCGCATCGTCGCGCTCAAACTGCAGGAGCTTTGGGGCCAGCCGGTGGTGGTGGAAAACCGCGCGGGTGCCGCCGGCAACATCGGCGCGGATTTCGTTGCTCAGGCCGCACCCGACGGTTACACCATTTTGCTGTGCGTCAACTCCTACACCATCAACACCAGCGCCTACAAAAATTTGCGCTGGGATTTGCTGCGTGACTTTGCGCCGGTCGGCCGCTTCGTCACCTCGCCACTGGTGGTGGTGGTCAACCCGGCATTGCCGGTCAAAAACATGCGCGAATTGATCGAGCATGCCAAAGCCAATCCGGGCAAGCTCAACTACGGTTCGGCCGGCAGCGGCACCGCGCCGCACCTGGCGGGCGAGTTGTTCGCGCAAAACGCCGGCCTGGCGATGACGCATGTGTCGTACAAAGGCTCTGGCCCGTCGGTCACCGCGCTACTCGCCAACGAAGTCCAGCTCTCGTTCGGCGCGCTCTCGGCGTTTGATGCCTTCTTCATGGATGGCCGCCTGCGCCCGCTCGCGGTGACCACCGCAGCGCGCAGCCCGCAAGCACC
>JANOYK010000787.1:0-2340 GCA_031428855.1 Burkholderiales bacterium
CACGCTGCCGGCCTTTACTCTCGATCAGAAGGACCCTTCTGTATTTACCGGCGCGCCCCTGCTGCCGGACGAAGACCGCACGGTGCCCAATCCACCGGAAGTCAAGGGCTTGCAAGACCTGCCTGCAGATACGATGCTGACCAGCGAGATTGCGCCGCAGTTTTCGGCGACGACGGCATTTGCCATCAGCGAAATGGCACCCAATTTCATGTCCACCACCGCGATCGACAGTCCGCCTCGGACTGCGCCGCCTGCGGTGACGCGCGCCGCGCCGAAATATGACGTGCATTCGGCCGACACCACTTCGGAGATGGCCCCGAATTTTTCTGCCACGACGGCGTTTGAGGCACCCGCGCCGCTGCCTGATGCCAAACCTGATACGGCACCGCTGATGCCCGAGTTTGACGTGCATCAAAGCGGCATGGCCACCTCTGAAATGGCTGCCCACTTTGCCGGCACAATCGCATTTGGCCCGGCGGATTTTTCGGTGCTCGAACCCTTGGCAGCGCCTGCGGTGCGGCCCGCCGCTCCCGCCGCTGCTCCCCCCATTGCCCCCCCCGCCCCCCTTGCAGTCACCGCACAGGGTATGCCCGCATTTGACCCGGACAAAACGGTTTTGCTTGGTGCTGTTTTGCCGCGCGCGGCCCAATCCGCGCCCCAATCCAGGGCTGCGTCCGGGTTTGATGCAGACAAGACCGTGTTGCTGCCCGGTAATCGCAAGCCGGGGCCTGCCTCCGCGCAAAAACCGAAGGCGGCGCCGGTGTTCGATCCGGACAAAACCATCGTGCTCGATGGCGGTTTTGATGTCTCCGGCAGCAAGGATCAAGATCAAGGCTTTACCGAAGATCTCTACACACCGGACGATCTGATGGCAGTGCCGGTGTCGATGCCGTCGGCTACGGCACGGAACCGTGCCAAAGCGCCGGACGACTTCGACAAAACAGTGGAGATTTCCGGCGGGTTTGAAGCCCAGCCGCCTGAAGAAGACGCGCCGCTGGATGATTTGTTTCCGCCGATTAAATTTTGAGATGTGCTTGTCACGTCCATCCGCGTATGCAGTCAACTGACGTGACCTCGGCTGACACTGCACCCGCCGCCGCTGCGGACGAGCCGCTGCGCTTTGGCGCCTATCTCGCCGTGCGCGAGCTGGGCCGGGGTGCGACCTCGGTGGTGTACCAGGCGGAAAAAAAGTTCGAGCGCCTGCAATTGCATGACGTCACCCCCGAGGGCGAGTTTCCGGCGCTGCTGCTTGATGAGGCGCGCCCGGCCCCGCTGCTGGCAGCGGTCAAGGTAATTACCTTCACTGACGAATCGACCAAGCTGTCACGCCGCTTCCGCAAGCTGTTTGCAGCCGAGGCGT
Source organism: Burkholderiales bacterium (assembly GCA_031428855.1). GTDB lineage: Bacteria > Pseudomonadota > Gammaproteobacteria > Burkholderiales > JAEUOS01 > CANJDH01. The sequence goes on from JANOYK010000787.1 coordinate 1,361, forward strand.
GGGCCTCGACCCAGCTCGAGCATCCCAGTATCACCAAAGTGTACGACTGGAAAATTGAACCCGGGCGCGCCTATCTCATCATGGACTTGCTGGAGGGCCACACGCTCGATCAGCATGTTTCGATGGACAAGCTGCTGCCGGTGCAAAAGGTGATCGACATCATGCACAAAGTAGCGGTGGCGCTCGACTATGCGCACCGCCGCGGCGTAGTCAACCGCGACATCAAACCGGCCAACATCATGCTGTGCGACAACGGTGAGGTGAAGGTGATGGATTTCGGCCTGGCATTGAATACCAAGAAAAACATGAATATGGACTCGACCTATATCAACGGTCTGGGGTCACCCGCCTACATGAGTCCGGAGCAGATCAAGGGATATACGCTCAACCACCAGACCGACCTCTACTCGCTCGGTGTGATGTTTTATCAGTTGCTGACCGGCCGGTTGCCGTTTCGCGCGAAAAATCCGGCATCGCTGATTTACAAAATCATCAACACCGAAGCGGTGGCTGTCAACCATATCCGGCCTGAGTTGCCTGCCTTTGTTCACGAGATTATTTCGAAGGCGATGGCGAAGGATCTCTACTCGCGTTACCGCCAGGGCGCGCAACTGGCCAGGGACTTGTCGGATGCGCCGTATCAGCGCGTGAAAATTGATCCCACCAACAATCTCGATGCGCGCTGGAAGGCGTTGCGCACGATGCCGGTGCTGGGCCGTTTGGATGATATCGATGTGTGGGAGCTGTTGCGTGCCTCCACCTGGCGCGAGCTGCCACCGGCCGCGCGCATCATGCGCGAAGGCACCGAAGGCAGTTCCTTCGGATTCGTGGTCGAAGGACACATTGAACTGCAGAACGGTGACCGCAGCGTCATGATCGCAGCACGCGGCGACATCATCGGCGCGGCAGAATGGCTCGAAAGCGAACTCATGTCCGAGCGCATCAGCTCGGCCACCACGCTCGATCGCGTCATTTATCTC
>JANOYK010000788.1:0-7668 GCA_031428855.1 Burkholderiales bacterium
AGCGATCTCTTTGCGATGGGGCGTTACATTGGGGCGTCACATTGGGGCGTTACATTTGGGGCGCGGCATAAAAGATCGTTTATAAAATCGGCCACATGGCACTTTTTTCCATAAGATTTAATCGAGCGTTTATGAACTCTCACTGTGGGTCCCGCCTCGGCTATGCGTCTGCCGCGATAATGGTTCTGCTGTGCGGCGCGTGGAACGCGGCGGCTCAGGGAGGCAGCGTTGTGCAGCCAGGTTATCAGGTGGTGGCAGACGGCATTTCCCAACCGCTTACCGCCAGCGGTGACGCCGCGCGCGGCCGCGCCCTGCTGATTTCACGCGACCCCGCCAATTGCATTTTGTGTCACGGCTTGAGTGACCCGGCGGTGCGCTTTGCCGGCAATCTCGCGCCGCCGCTTGATGGCGCGGGCAGCCGCCTCACGCCGGCCCAGTTGCGCCTGCGCGTGGCCGATTCCTCGCGCGTCAATCCGGAAACCATCATGCCGGCTTATTACAAGACAGAGGGCTTACGCGCTGTCGCCACCGCCTATCAAGGCCGGCCGGTGCTGACGGCACAACAAGTCGAGGACGTGGTGGTGTATCTTTCCACCCTCAAATGAATTCCGGGTTCTGGATTCCTCAAATGTCAGGCCAGAACCCAAACCGGCACCCGAACCGCAGCCGTTCCAGCCCAAGCCCGCCATGAAACCAGTCTGCCTCAACCAGCACCTGACTCGCCGCCGCGCCCTGGTCGCCAGCGCGCTGGCGCGGCCGCTGCTGGCGGCGCTGCCGGCTGCGTATGCCACTGCGGCGCGCGCTGAAGATGATCCGGTGGTGGCCGCCTATCAAAGCTTTCTTGCCGGGCGCAGCGCGCGCAGCGGGCGCTTGAAGCTTGAGGTGCCGCGGATTGCCGACAACGGCAATACCGTGCCAGTCAAGATCGCCATGGCCGGGCCGTTCGCGGCTGGTGCCGAGGTGCGCACGGTGCATTTGTTTTCGGAAAAAAACCCGGTGGCGCAAATGGCGGTGTTCCATTTTCCGGTGGCGGTGCCGCGGATCGAGATCGAATCACGGGTGCGCCTGGCCGGTTCGCAACGGCTGGCCGCCGTGGCGACGCTGGCCGATGGTTCACTGCACGCCGCGACGGCCGACATCGTGGTGACGGTGTCGGCTTGTCTGGACGGTTCCTGAGGATTCCTGCGTTATGGCCGATGCCCGCATTCAGGTGCCCGCGCAGATCAAGCGCGGCGAGCCGTTTGAAGTCAAGCTCATCATCCGCCACGCGATGGAGACCGGCTACCGCTTGACTGACGATGGCAAGCCGATCGCGCGCAATGTGATCCGCGAGGTGATTTGCCGCTACAACAATGTCGAAGTATTCCGCGCCGAAACCAGTTCGGGCATTTCGGCCAATCCGTTCATGACGTTTTATGTGACGGCGCGTGACGCCGGCGATCTGGTGGTCGAATGGGTTGACGACACTGGCGTCAAAGGCAGCGAGCGCGTCGCGGTGGCAGTGTCCGGCTGAGCGGTGCGCCGCACGCGCCGGTATCGATTTGCAGTGAGCGCGCGTTCCCGGCGCCGCCGGTTTCCCGGCTTTCCCGGTTTGTCCGCTTGTTCTCCGATGGTCATTGAAAGGACCTGATTCATGAGTGCTTATGTGCTGTTCGTTGAAGTCGAAATTGTTCCCGGCAAAATCGACGCCTGCAAAGCGATGATGTTCAAAAATGCCAAGGGCGCGCGCGAGACCGAGCCGGGCTGTCTGCAATTTGATGTGCTCGAAGACTTGAACGACCCGGCGCAAGTGCGTTTCTTTGAGGCCTATGTGGATGAGGCGGCGTTTCACGCACACCAGCAAACCGCGCACTTCAAGGAGTGGATCGCCAATGGTGTGCCGCTGCTGAGCAAACGCCAGCGCCACACCTTCAAACGCATCGCACCCTGAGCGGCGCAGTCGCATGCGCCCCGCCGCGCTGCTCGTTGTCGGATTGATGGCCTGCGCGGCGCAGGCGCAGCAGCGCAACATTGGGTTGCCGGACCTGCGCTCTGGGGGCACCTACATGGGCGCGGATTTAAAGACCATGCAGGCCGATGACTTCGCCAACCCAGGCATGTTGTGGGTCGAGAAGGGTGAAAAGTTGTGGCACGCGCCGGCAAGCAGTGCCACGCCGGGTGCCGCAGCGAGCGTTGCACCGGCAGCCGTACCTGGTACCGCAGCCGGGCCAAAAACCTGCGTCACCTGCCACAGTGACGCCAAGACCAGCATGAAGGGCGTGGCGGCGCGCTACCCGGTGTTCGATGCGAAGACCAGGCAACTGCTCAACCTCGAAGGCCGCATCAATCAATGCCGCAGCCAGCGTCAAGACGCGGTGGCGCTCGCTTATGAGTCCGAAGACTTGCTCGCGCTCACCGCCTACGTCGCGCACCAATCGCGCGGCATGCCACTCAACGTCAGCGTCGCCGCTGCCGCGCAGCCGCATTTTGAAAATGGCCGCGCGCAATACCAGCGCCGCATCGGCCAGATGAATCTGGCCTGCATGCATTGCCATGAGTGGAACGCAGGCAAACGGCTGTTGGCCGAACCGATCAGCCAGGGCCACGGCAACGCCTATCCGGCCTACCGGCTTGAATGGCAGGCCGCAGGCTCGCTGCACCGCCGCCTGCGCGCCTGTTACTTTGGCGTGCGCGCCGAAATGCCGCAGCCCGGCTCGCAGGAGTTGCTCGACCTTGAGTTATTTTTAGGCTGGCGTGCGCAAGGGCTGGCGGTGGAAACGCCGGGTGTGCGGCGCTGAGCCGCGCGGCCCATGCTGCAGCAGGGCCGTGGTGCAAACCATCCACACACCCCTGCGGATGGCCAGTATTGAGCACTCGATAAACAAGCCAAGACCCGCTCCCACCAACGGTTTTAGGCTATCACCCCTGCGTGCATTAAGGTTGATTGACATATCTCCTTGGCATTTTTGCCGCCGCGTGCTTACAATGCCCCCCCGCTCGCACACGGTTCAACACGGTTGATCTGCGGCAGGCGCTTTAAAACAGGAGAGAGACGACATGCGTATTCAAAGTATTCTTGGCGCAGCAGTGCTGGCAGCATTGGCCGGCACCGCGCTTGCACAAACCGCACCCCCGGCCCCGGCCGGCGCACCAGCGTGGAAGCAGGGCATGAACCCCGACCAGGGGCAATCCCCGCTGCACCCGTTTGCCCCGCATCTCACTGGCAAGCCAGCCAGCGAGATGCCCTCGGTCAGCACCCTCAAAGTGCCGCCGGGATTCAAGGTTGAAGTCTGGGTCGATGGCGCGCCTGAAGCGCGCTCGCTCGCCCTCGGCGACAACGGCACGGTGTTTGTCAGCAACCGCAACCTGTCCAACATTTACGCTGTGGTTGAGAGCGGCGGCAAGCGTGAAGTCAAGACGATTCTCAAGGATCTCAAATCGCCCAACGGCATCGTGTTCGACAAGGGCACGCTGTATGTGGCCGAGCGTCATCGCATCACCCGCTACGACGGCATCGAGTCCAAGCTCGACAACCCGGGCGAACCCAAAATCGTGATCGACAACCTCGATCCGAACAACCAGCCTGGCCATTTCTGGAAATACCTGGTGATGGGCCCGGACGGCATGCTCTACTTCAACATTGGCAATCCGCAGAACATCTCGATGCCGACCTACAACGAAGCCTCCATCGTCCGGGTTGATCCCAAAACCGGCAAGATGGAAGATTTCGCGCTCGGCGTGCGCAACAGCGTCGGCATGGCGTTTCATCCCAAAACCAAACAGCTTTGGTTCACCGAGCATGGCCGTGACTGGATGGGCACCGACCTGCCGAACGACGAGCTCAACGTGGTGACCAAGCGCGGCCAGCATTTCGGCTTCCCGTTCTGCCATCAGGGCGATGTGCTTGATCCGATCTTCGGCGTCAATCGCTCCTGCGACCAGTTCACCGGCCCGGCCCTCAAGCTCGGCGCACACATTGCACCGTTAGGCATGAAGTTCTACACCGGCAAGATGTTCCCCAAGGAATATCAGGGCAGCATGATCATCGCCCAGCACGGGTCGTGGAATCGCGATCCCAAGCATGGCTACAACCTGATCCGCGTCACGGTCGACGCCAAGGGCAAGGCGACCAAGCACGCCTTCCTCGACGGCTTCCTCGAGAACGAGCGTGGTGACCCGCCGATGTGGGGCCGCCCGGTCGATGTGCTGCAAATGAAAGACGGCTCGATCCTGTTCTCGGATGACCGCAACGGCATCATCTATCGCGTCAGCTATTCGAAGAAGGCAACATGATGGAATCCCGCCTCGCGCATTCATCGAATGCGCAGCGCGGGAGCATCGCGGCGGCCCTCAAGCGGGCCGCCGTTTTTTCTCTTACCGCTGCCGCTGCTACTTTCACTGTCACTGCGTCACTGGTGTTGGCACCCGCCGCGCACGCGGGTCTGGAAGAAGGCCGGGTCAAGGCGCAAGTCTGCGCCGCCTGCCACGGTGCCGACGGCAATTCGGTGATTCCCGGCACGCCCTCACTGGCCGGCCAGCCCGCCCAGTTTCTGGTGACGGCGCTGTTCATGTTTCGCGAAGGGCGGCGCAAGAACGAGCAAATGACACCGTTCACCGCCAAGCTCACCAACGCCGATCTGAACGACCTCTCGTTGTTTTTCTCGTCGCAAAAGATGGCACCGCCCACGCACAAGACCACGTCCGAGCGGATTGAACAAGGTAAGGCGATTACGAAGGCACAAAATTGCGTCGCTTGCCACACCGCGACACTGGTGGGCCAGCAGCACATCCCGCGCGTGGCGAGCCAACGCCATGAATATCTGCTCAGCCAGTTGAAGCAATTTCGCGCCAGCACCCGCGCTGAGTTTGACGGCACCATGACTTCGGCCACCCAGGCCTTGTCGCAAGAAGACATCGAAGTGCTCGCGGACTATCTGGCGAGCCTGGCAGTGCCTTGAGGCGGTGCCAGGTTTTGTGAGATGCCGAATTGATGACTCGCGCCATGCACATTCACATTCAACCGAACCGCAACGCCTCCCTGACCAGCGCCGCTGCACTGGCCGCGCGCGCGGCCAGACGCCTCGCGGGCGCACTCGCCTGTGTGGCGGCGGTGCCAGCGCTGCTGCCCGCCGCGTGGGCGCAAACGCCCGCACTGGCCAGTGACGCCGAACCGCCTGCGGTGACGGTCACTGCCACCAGCGTCGCACAACCGGCCTTTGACACATCTGCCGCGGTCGATGTGGTGTCAGGCCGCACGCTCAAGGAAGGCCAGCGCCAGGTCAACCTGTCCGAGACGCTGGCGCGCGTGCCGGGCCTCAACATCGGCGACCGCAACAACTACGCGCAAGACCTGCAGATTTCCTCGCGCGGATTCGGCGCGCGCTCGTCGTTCGGCGTGCGCGGCATGCGGCTTTACGCGGATGGCATTCCGGCCAGCATGCCCGATGGCTCGGGGCAGGTCTCGCATTTTTCGCTCTCATCGGCCGAGCGCGTCGAGGTGTTGCGCGGGCCGTTCTCGGCGCTGCATGGCAATGCTGCGGGTGGTGTGATCGCAATCTTCAGCGAAGACCCGCCGCCGGGCATGCGCATTACGCCTTCGGCGAGCTATGGCAGCTTTCGCACCTGGCGTCTGGGCACACAGATCGCGGGAACTGTCCAGCCCCAGCAGAGCCTGGGCGGCATCCGCGTTGGCTACACCCTCGATGCCAGCCAGTTCGCCACCGACGGCACGCGCGACCATAACGCCGCGCGCCGTGAGACAGAAAATGCGCGCCTCAAGTTTCATCTGTCGGATGCAACCACGCTCGCCGTCACCTACAACCGCGTCAACATGCCCAACGCGCAAGATGCGCTGGGCCTGACGCGCGCTGAATACAGTGCCAACCCCGATCAGGCCACATTCACTGCGCTGCAATTCAACACGCGCAAATCCACTTATCAGGCACAGGGCGGCGCGGTGCTGGAGCATGCGTTCTCCAGCGCCAATCAAGTCCGCGTGAGTGTGTATGCGGGTGAGCGCAAGATCGAGCAGTATCAGTCGATCCCGGTCGCGACCCAGGCCGGTGCGGCCAGCCCCGGCGGCGTGATTGATCTCGACCGCGGCTTCTACGGGTTCGACGCGCGCTGGGTACACAAGGGCTTCGCGCGCGATGGCGCGTATCACCTCACTGCCGGCATTGGGCGCGAAATTCAAAACGAGTTGCGGCGCGGCTATTTGAATTTTGTCGGCACCCAGCTCGGCGTGCGCGGTGCCCTGCGCCGCAACGAAGACAACCGCGTTGTGAACACCAGCCGCTATGTGCAGGGCGAATGGCAGGCCTGGCCCAGCGTCAAGCTCTCGGGCGGTCTGCGCCATTCGAAGGTAGCCTTCAACTCGCGCGACAACTACATCGTCACCGGCAACGGCGATGACAGCGGTGCCATCGCCTACCGCGCCACCACGCCCGCCGCCGGTGTGGTGTGGAGCTTGACCGAGCGCGTCAACCTCTACGGCACGGTGGGGCGCGGCTTCGAGACGCCGACCTTCAACGAGCTGGCCTACAAGCCGGTGGGCACCGGCCTCAACTTTGCGTTGAAGCCCGCCACCAGCCGCCACAGTGAAGCCGGTGTCAAGCTGCAGTTCGAAGGGGCGACCCTCAACCTGGCCCTGTTCCGCGCCGATACCGTCGATGAAATCGTCACCCTCACCAATGCCGGCGGGCGCGCGATTTTTCAGAACGCCGGGCGCACGCAACGGCGCGGCATCGAACTCGGCGTGATGAAGCATTTCGCCTCAACCGGCATCACGCTCACCGGCGCCTATACCTGGATTGAAGCCAAGTACCGCGACAGCTTTCTCACTTGCCTTGTGGTGCCTTGCGCTGCGCCCAACGTGACCGTCGCGGCAGGCAATGCGCTGCCCGGCGTGCCGCGCAAAAGTTTATACGTCGAAGCGCTGTGGCGCATGCCGCGTGGTGCGGGCAGCGGTGCCGTGGGAGGCGCGGCGAGTGGCACACCAGCAGCGCCAGCCGGCTTCTTTGGCCAGCCCTACGCTGCCATCGAGTTGCGCCGCATCGCGCAAATGATGGCGGACGACCGCAACAGCGATGCCGCCGAAGGCTACACCGTGGTCAATCTGCGCGCCGGTCTGGAACAGCGCAGCGGCAACTGGCGTCTGTCCGAATTCATCCGCCTCGACAACGCCGGCAACACACGCTACGCGGGTTCGGTGATCGTCAACGAAACCAATGGCCGCTTCTTCGAGCCGGGCGCGCGGCGCAACTGGACGCTTGGCATCAGCGCTGCTCTCGGGTTTTAATTGAGCCGGAGAGGCGCTCTGGGAGCGGCTCTCCGGGCCGCATCGCTACAGCAGCCTGATCGGGGGCGCGAATCAAGCGGGTGCCGGTCACAAGGCCGCAGAGCAATGGTGGACAATGCAGCGATGCGCTAACCCACTCACCCTCAGGAGGTCCGCATGATTCCCAACTTTCGCAGATTACTTCTCGGCATCGCGCTGGCAGCCCTGACCCTCACTGCGCCCGGCGCCTTCGCCCAGGCCTTCCCCGCCAAACCGATCCGCCTGATCTGCCCGTTCCCGCCTGCCGGTGCAGTGGACATTGCTTCGCGCGCGACCGCCACCGAGTTGGCCAAAGCTCTCGGCCAGACTGTCACGGTCGACAACAAACCGGGCGCGGGCGGCAACATCGGCGG
>JANOYK010000789.1:0-2290 GCA_031428855.1 Burkholderiales bacterium
GGCGAACCAATGAATTGTTAAATAAGCAAAACGTAGGCCAAAAAAAATAATATTCATTATCAGTGTGTTATGAAAATTTCGAGGTCGGGGCCTCGGGAAATGTAAAATATCCTGACACATTTGGCGCTGTCCGGCCGGGGGCTGGAATGTTGTCAGGATTGAGGAGGGCGACGCGCTACGCCGGTGCCGCAGCGCAATATTCGCTGGCTCTGCCGCGACGAGCGGCGTGTGGAACTGTTACGCCGTGGGAAACAGTGTGACAGGATCGAATTCTAAAAAGGGAATGACGCCGATTTAGTGTATATGCATTGATTTCGAATGCCGCGTAAGCGTCTACGGTCGCTGCGAAAACGTTCTCTCAAACACGCCCTCGGCAATCCGGTTTTTGAGAATCTCGATCGAGCCTCCCGCGATCATCCAGCCGCGGCAGCGGCGCATGCAGTATTCGACCAGCGACTCCTGGCTGTAGCCTAAGCCGCCCATCACTTGAATCGCTTCATTGGCGATATCAAAGCCGGCTTGATTGCAAAACGCTTTGGCAATCGAAGTTTCTTCCGGTGAGGGGAAGCCACTGTCGGCGTTGCTCGCTGCCCGATAGAGCAGCAGCTGGCCGGCGTCGAGTTTCATTTTCATGTCGGCGAATTTCCATTGCAGGCCCTGGAATTCGCACAGGAGCTTGCCAAACTGCTTGCGTTGCAGCGCCCATTGACGCGCTTCTTCGTAGGCGTAGCGGCCGAGTGCGAGTGAGCGTGCGGTGTTGCCGAGGCGCTCGACATTGAAACCGGCGATTTGTTTTTTGAAGCCGCCTTCTTTGAGCACCACCATGTCAGGCGCGACGGCGGCGTTCTCGAAATAGATCTGCGCCCATTCTTCGCCTGACATGAAGGACGAGCGCTGGCCAAAGCGTACGCCTGCCTGTTTTGTATCGAGCAGCACCGAGCCGATGCCGCCGACGCCGGGGCCGAAGCGCACGTAGACCAGCAGCACGTCGGCATAGGGCGCATGGGTGGAGAACACTTTGCTGCCGTTGATGCGGTAGCCGCCCGGCACGTCCGGGTCGGGCGTGGCGCTGGTGGTGAGGTCGGTCACGGCGGAGCCGGCTTCGGGTTCGCTCATGCCGACCGAGATGACGGATTCGCCGCGCAGAATTTTGGAGAGGTAACGCTCTTTTTGCATCGACGTGCCGTATTCAGCGAACACGCGGATCGGGCCGAAGCTGCCGGCCTGCACCACGTCGGCACTGCGCGGACACACTGACGCGATGGTTTCAATCGCAATCACTGCGTCCATCAAGGTGCCGCTCTGGCCACCGTCTTTCTCGGCGATGGTGATGCCGAGCAGACCGTTGTCCGCCATCAGTTTGGCGACATCCCACGGGTACTCGGTGGCGTGGGCGCGCTCGCGTGCGCCTGCGCGCAAGTGGCGCTCGGCGAATTTGCGCACGGAGTCTTGAAAGGTTTTTTGGTCTTCGGTGAGTTGGAAGTTCATGATGGGAGCCGGGTGGGAGAAGTGCGCTGCCGTTGGCAACGTTGGAAAGAGTTGATCTTGAGGTGTTACTCGATCGGGATGCCAGAGGCGCGAATCACCTTGCCCCACTTGTCGATCTCGGTGCGGATGTAGGCGCGAAACTCTTCAGGGGAATTGGCGACGGCTTCTGCGCCTTGCGCCGCAAATTTCTCGCGCACGTCGGGCAGGGCCAGCGCTTTTACTGACGCTTCGTGCAGACGCACGATGATTGCTGGCGGCGTTTTGGCTGGCGCGAATAATCCATTCCAGCTCGACACTTCAAAATCGGCTAACCCGGCCTCGGCCATGGTCGGCACGCCCGGCAACTGCGCCATGCGCCGCGTCGATGCCACTGCGATCACATGGAGCTTGCCGCTTTGCAAGTGCGGTATCGCCGACAACGCAGTCTGAAAACTCATGCTCACCTGACCACCAAGCAAATCGCCGATCGCTTGCGGCGCGCCCTTGTAAGGGATATGCAACAAATCAATTGCCGCGCGCAGCTTGAATAACTCACCGGCCAAATGGGGCGAGCCGCCGGTGCCGCTGGAGGCGAATGTGAGCTTGCCGGGTTGCTGCTTGGCCAGCGCAATCAATTCCTTGAGCGATTTGGCCGGCACCGACACGTGCAGCGCCAGCACCGACGGCGCACTCATGGTCTGCGTGATGGGCGCGAAGTCGCGCAGCGTGTCGTAACCGGGATTTTTGTACGCCGTCATGTTGGTGGCGTTGGCGATGGTGCCGAGCAGCAGCGTGTAGCCGTCCGGTGCGCTCCTGGCCAGCA
>JANOYK010000790.1:0-2603 GCA_031428855.1 Burkholderiales bacterium
CAACGGCAACTCAGGCAGGTAGAGGGCGATCCAGAGCGGCATGGTTGGTCTCGCCCCGCATTTCGTCCAACCCTTCGTCCAACCGGGGTTGGGTCAGCAAATCCGCCCAGCGGTTCGATGCCGTTTCCAGGCACAGCATGCGCGAAGTAGCAAACCCGCGCCGCTTGAGCAGATTCACCGCGAGGCGCCCCTGCACCGCATTGAGCTCCAGCCGCAACGGCGCTGGCGAAGCAGTCCTGGCCGCAGCACGCGGGCGATACACAAAGCCGGCGCAATTGCCATGGGCAGCGGCCAGTTGCAGGCGCCGCAGGGAAGCGTAATCGACCGGACCAGCCAGCCACAGCACCGCCATGGCACAGGCGCCGTCACGCAAAATGCGCTCGGCCGCCCACAAGGCCACAGCGGGCTTGGCCGGCTGCACCAGCAGCAGGCGCTGCGGCCGGGCGCCATCGACCGCCAGGCGCGGCGCATACGGCATGTGCGGTGGCGCCACCCAGGCCACGGTCTCGCCCTCGGCCGTCAGCCGCGCCAGGGCCGGCAGCAGCAGCGCCAGTTCGCCGATGCCGGTGTGGTCGCACAACAATTCAGTCAGCGCACCGCGCGGCCAGCCGCCATCGGGCAACTCGCGGTCAAGCGGAGTAAAGCCGGTGGCAAGGCCGTCCGTGCGCGGCGGCGGCCGGTCGCCAATGCGCCAGACGGCTGAGCGCTGAAACAATTCCTGCAGGGTGGACACGGCGTGTGCGGCTCTTCGGGAGGAAGGGTCGCACAGTATAACTATATTTTTGTACAGTTACAAATTATCAATGAACAAAACCTAGATTTCCACTATAAGGACGACGGTTTTCACGGTTCCCCCTCGCAATATCGGCGTTGAAATCGGACATCAGTTGATCGGGCGTGGAGAAGCCGTAGGCTGATTTACGCTTGCCGAAATGGCGGTGATCGCCTTTGTCGCGTTCGTTGTCATAGCGCAAACATACTGGCCGTCTTCAAATCAAAATCTGCCTGCAGGTCAAGCCAAAATTCAGCGCTGGTGCCAAAGTAGCGCACCAGGCGCAATGCCATCGCCAGTGCGTGGGCATTGAGGTTCATGGGGATCAGAAATTCCTCGCGCAGGATCTCGCCAGAATGGATCGGGTACATACCATTGATGATGGCCATGTCAGGTTCCTTTCAGTGGTAATCGACAATCTCGACGCTGGCCACCCGCACGTATAATTGTGTCTGACCGCAATCCTGAAGGAGCCCATCATGCCTACCGCATCAGCAACACGCGGCCAGACGGCTGTCAAGCCGCATGCCCGGCCCGTCAAGGAAAACAAGAAAACTTTTCTCGACCAGCTCACTCCAAAATTGCGCGATACGGTAGAGGCTCTGCAAAAACTGTATCGGAAAAAATGAGCCGCTTCATGCTCGACACCAATGTCCTGTCCGACATTGGTAACGAGCGTGCCGGCTGGCAGCGCATCGTTGGCAAAATAGCGTTGTATGGTCAGCACCGCTGCGTCCTCAGCGCAATCACCTGGCACGAATTGCGTTATGGCATCGCGAGCAGCGCGGGGAAGCTGAGCAAACCGGTCATCACCCTGCTCAACCAGGTGTATGCAGGTTTCGAGGTCGCGCCGTTTGACGAGGCGGCGGCGGCACAATCGGTGGCGAGCCGGATGGCTCTGCGCACTCCCGGAAAACCGATCAGTTGGCCCGATGTCATGATCGCCGGTCACGCGCTCGCGCTCGGCTATACCGTGGTGACTGCGAACGTAAACGAATTTCGCCGCGTACCGGGATTGAATGTGGTCAATTGGCGGGAATAGTGCAGCGCCACCACGTCCATGCCACCTTGCGCGCGTCACCGCTCCGGCACGGGGTAACGCCGCTCGGCCAGCGGCACTTTGATGGGCATGTGCGCCGCCACCGGCACTCGTACCGGCAGTAACCCAGACAGCAATGCCGGTTTCTGCAGCCCGTCTGACTCCGCACGCCACGCCTTTTGTGACGCATCCTGCGGCACCTTTTGCGGCACTGCAGGCACTGCATTTGGCAAGCCAGGTTGCGGCTGCGTCAACAAATCCGCCCAGCGGTTCGACGCCGTCTCCAGGCACAGCATGCGCGAGGTGGCAAACCCGCGCCGCTTGAGCAGATTCACCGCGAGGTGCCCCTGCACCGCATTGAGCTCCAGCCGCAACGGCGCCGGCGAAGCCGTGCGTGCCGCAGCACGCGGGCGATACACAAACCCGGCGCAATTGCCATGGGCAGCGGCCAGTTGCAGGCGCCGCAGGGAAGCGTAATCGACCGGGCCGCTCAGCCACAGCACCGCCATGGCACAGGCGCCGTCACGCAAAATGCGCTCAGCCGCCCACAAGGCCACGGCCGGTTTGGCCGGCTGCACCAGCAGCAGGCGCTGCGGCCGGGCACCGTCAGCCGCCAGGCGCGGCGCATACGGCATGTGCGGCGGCGCCACCCAGGCAACGGTCTCGCCCTCGGCCGTCAGCCGCGCCAGCGCCGGCAGCATCAACGCCAGCTCGCCAATGCCGGTGTGGTCGCACAACAATTCAGTCAGCGCACCGCGCGGCCAGCCGCCATCGGGCAGCTCGCGGTCAAGG
>JANOYK010000791.1:0-4387 GCA_031428855.1 Burkholderiales bacterium
GCGCAGGGCGAGCGGGTTACCTGCGTGGTCGATGCCAGCGCATCTGACCCGACGCCGCGCATGTACCGCAGCAATGTGGAACTGCGCCCGCACACTGACATCACCGCGATGATTGCGCTGGCGAGCTGGCATAAGTCACAATCAGGCGGTGCGTCGGTGATCGTCAGCGGCGTCACCGTACATGACGAAATCGGCCGCCGCGCGCCGCACTTGCTTGAACCCTTGTATCGCGGTTATCACTATCACCGTCTCGGCGAAGAAGGCGAGGGCGAAGCGCCCGCGACCGAGAAGCGTGTGCCGGTGTTTGCCAACTGCAACGGCCAGTTGTCGGTGCGCTATCAGCGCGCCGGGATTGCAGGCGGGCAGCGCGAAATGGGACTGGCGCTCGACGCGCAAGACATCGAAGCGCTCAATTTGTTTGACGAAATTGCCAGCGCGCCGGAAAACCGCCTGGCATTTTTTCTGGAGCGCGGCGACATGATGGTGGTCAACAACTACACCGTGATGCATGCACGCACCCGCTTTGTCAATTTCGCCGAACCTGAAAAACGCCGCCAACTGGTGCGCTTGTGGCTTGACGATGCCAATTTCCGCGCCGTGCCGCCCGAGTTCAATTTTTTCCGTGCCAACGGTGTGCCGGAACAAACTGGCAAGCGCGCGACTTACGATTTCAAAAAACTGTATGCGAACGATCCGCTGGCAAGCGGCGGTGTGCCGGATTTGAAAGTCACCGACGCCGAAGCGATGGCCACTACGATGGAAGGAAACTGATTGATGATGCCGGCTTGCAGACCGTTGTTCGCCACGCTTTGTGCATTGATGGCGCTTGCCGTGCCGGTAAGCGTGAGCGCGCAGACGTGGCCCAACCGGCCGGTGCGTCTGATCGTGCCGTTCCCGGCCGGCGGCGCAACCGACATCATCGGCCGGCTAGTCGCGCAAAAGATGACCGAGGTGTGGGGCCAGACCGTGATCGTTGAGAACAAACCGGGTGCCGGCACGGTGGTCGGCACGGATCTGGTCGCCAAGGCCGCGCCGGACGGCTACACCCTCGGCATGGTTATCACGGCGCACGTCATCAATCCGAGTTTGCGGCGCGACCTGCCGTTCGACACCATCAAGGATTTGGCGGGCGTGACGCAAGTGGCGCAAGCGCATCTGGTGCTGGCGGCGCACCCGGCGTTTGAAGCGAACACCGTGGCCGAGCTGGTGGCGCTGGCGCGCAAGAACCCCGGCAAGTACAGCTATGCCACCCCCGGCAGCGGCACCTCGATGCATTTGACGATGGAGTTGCTCAAAGTCCAGACCGGCATCGATATCCTGCATGTGCCCTACAAAGGCGGCGCACCAGCCACGCAAGATGTGATCGGCGGGCGGGTGCCGCTGCTGACCGATGTGCATTACGCCTCGGTGCCCAATATCAAGGCCGGCAAGTTGAAGGTGCTGGCGCTGATGAGCCCGGTGCGTCCGGCCACCTCACCCGAGTTGCCGGTGATTGCCGAAACCGTGCCGGGGGTGAGCAGCATCAGCATCGTCGGTATCGTCGCGCCGGCCGGTGTGCCGCGCGACTTGCTGCAAAAAATCAGCGCGGACATTGCGCGCGCTGTCAAAACCTCTGAGCTCGCCAAACGCATGACCGATATGGGCATGGAGCCGGTTGGCTCCAGACCGGAGGAATATGACACGCTCATCAAGAGCGAGATTGAGAAGTGGGGGCCGGTGGTCAAGGCGTCCGGTGCCAAGGCCGACTGAAAGTGGAGTGAGATCATGACCAGAGTGACTGTCCCGATCCTGAGCGACGAGCGCATTCTCACGTCGGAGATTATTCACGACGACGACAACTCAGGTAGACGCCGCCAGCGCGGCGCGCCGCACGAATCGATCACTGAAGCCGCGCGCAAGACACCGGTGTATGCGCGCTGCGGCGTGCTGGTGGTCGGCGGCGGGCCGTCCGGCACGGCAGCCGCCATCGCCGCCGCGCGCCGCGGTGCCGATGTGATTCAGCTCGAACGCTACAACCATCTGGGCGGCCACTCCACCGGCGGCCAGGAGATCTGGATCGACCGCATGACCGGCTGGGACGGCCAACTGGTGATTCGCGGCTTCGCTGAAGAACTGCTGTCGCGCTTGCCGCCCGATGCTGTGGCCGGCCCGCCGCGCGCGGAGTGGGGCTCGAAGGACAAGGCGCGGGTCGAGCACTGGCAGCAGCGCACTTCGGCCCATCGCGGCATCGTGACCTGGGCACCGACGATTGACCCCGAGCGTCTCAAGCTGTTGTCGCAGGATATGGTGATCGATCATGGCGTCAAGCTGGTGTATCACGCTTGGGCGGCCGACCCGATTGTGGAAGATGGCCGCGTGCGCGGCGCGGTGTTCGAGAGCAAAGGCGGGCGGCAGGCGATTCTGGCAGAGGTGGTGATTGACGCGACCGGTGATGGCGACATGTTTGCGCGCGCCGGTGCCGCTTATGAATCGGACATCGAGCAGGACGACATTCACCACTGCATGAACACGGCGTGGCTGTTTGCCGGGGTGGACATGGAGCGCTGGATCCAATTCAAAGCGGGCCAGCCCGAACAGTTTTCCGCCTTCATGCAGCGCGGGCGTGAGACCTGCGGCTTGCTCGAGCGCCCGTTCGTGTCGTGGCGCAACGACATCGCGCTCTTCATGGGGCCGCGCCAGGCCGGTTACTCCGCGGTTGACGTCGATGACATGACCCACGTCGAAATACGCTCGCACCAGCTGATGGCGGCGCATCTTGATTTTTACCGCGCCCACGCGCCCGGCTTTGAGGGCGCGCATTTGATCCAAAGTGCGCCGCAACTCGGCGTGCGCCACACGCGCCGCCTGATCGGCGCGGGCAAAATGCTGCGCGCGCAGTGGCCCAATGGCACGGCGCTGCCCGATGAAGTCGGCGTCTCGCCCAGTCTGTCACCGGCCTTCCCCAATATTTCGGTGCCGTATGGCGCGCTGGTGCCGGAAAAACTCGACGGCCTGCTCGCCTGCGGGCGGCATCTCTCGTGTGATGTCAACACGCATGGTTTCATGCGCGAGATTCCGCAATGCTGGATCACCGGGCAGGCGGCAGGCAGCGCTGCTGCACTCGCGGTCAATGCAGGGGTGCAGCCGCGCGCGGTCAACGTGGCGGCACTGCAAGCGGCGTTAAGTGCGCAGGGCGTGTACTTGCGCGCCGCCGCCGCCGGTGGTGTCACCGCAACCGGTGTGGCCGCCGCTGTCACCGTAACTGGTGCAAGCGCAAAAGAGGCCGCACTGGCGTGAATCAAACCCCATTTCAAACACTGCGTCGCCCTGAGAGACGCTCCCATCATAGGTTTTACGCATGTGGTGTATAAGAATCGCTCCCACCAACACTTTCCAGCCACCTCACTATAGGAATCTCGCTCGATGAGCACCTCACTGGCCGCACCCCTCGCCTGGCAAGACGACATTTTCAACACCCTCAAACGCGGCGGCATTCAGCAAGTCGCCTACGTGCCCGATGCCGGTCACGCCCACGTGATCCGCCGGATTCACGCCGACCCGTCGATGCGCGGCATCGTCATGACGACCGAAGAAGAGGGCGTCGCGCTGGTGTGCGGCGCCTGGCTTGGTGGCCAGCGCGCGGCGCTGCTGATGCAAAGCAGCGGCGTCGGCAACTGCATCAACATGTTCTCGCTGATCGAGAACTGCCGCTTCCCGTTTCTGGCGCTCATCACCATGCGCGGCGAGTGGGCCGAATTCAACCCCTGGCAAAAACCCATGGGCCGCGCCACACAACAGTCGATCGAGATGATGGGCATCACGGTGCATCGGGTGAGTAAACCGGAGGAGGTGGCTGACACCGTGAGCGCCGGACTCGACGCCGCGTTTGAAGCAGGCGAGTCGGTGGCGATTCTGCTCTCGCAAAGTTTGATTGGCCGTAAAAAATGGGGGAAGGGCAAATGAAAAAAACCGCCAACAGCACCAACACTGGCAAGACCAACGGCGCAGCCACCATCGAGCGCCGCAGCTTCGCCGGCCAGCTCGTCGCCGCATGCCCGCGCGCACTCGTCATCACCGGCTTGGGTTCATCGTCCTACGACGTCTTCGCCGGTGGTGACCGCCCTGAAAATTTTTACCTGTGGGGTGCAATGGGTGGTGCCGCCGTCATGGCACTCGGCGTCGCCATCGCGCAACCAAAGCGCCCAGTGCTGGTCATCACCGGCGACGGCGAACAGTTGATGGGTCTGGGCGCGCTCGCTACCATCGGCGCGCAGCAGCCGAAGAACCTTTCCATCGTCGTGCTCGACAACGGCCTCTACGGCGAGACCGGCGCGCAGCGCAGCCACACCAGCCAGGGCACCAACCTTGCTGCGGTGGCGCGCGCCTGCGGCATTGCCAATGCCAGCGA
>JANOYK010000792.1:0-4090 GCA_031428855.1 Burkholderiales bacterium
GTTGACTTCAAGGGCAGCTACGACGAGTATTTGAAGTCGCAGGGCGTTGAAGTGTAGTCATGGCAATTTCACCCCTACTAGAAAAAACACGTGAGTTTTTTCTAGTAGGGTAGAATTTGCCGGATGACTGAATACGACAAAACTTCCGCCGGAACAGAGCCCTTGCCCTTGGCTGGCGGACGGCATATTCCGGCCCGCTACCTTGGCACCGCCATCCGCGACGATCTTGACTCGAAAATGGTCTTCATTGGCGGCCCGCGCCAGGTCGGCAAGACATCGCTGGCGCGCTCGCTGCTTGGCTCCTCTGCGGCGGAGCTTAACTTCGACATCGCGCAAGATCGCCAACTGATCCTCAAGCGCGAACTGCCGCCCACAGACACCTGGTTTTTTGACGAGATACACAAGTTCAAGGGCTGGCGCAATTACCTCAAGGGGCTATACGACCAGTTTGGTGGCAAGAAGCGCATCCTTGTCACCGGTTCGGCGCGGCTTGATCTGTATCGCTACGGCGGCGATTCGCTGCAAGGCCGTTATTTTCACTTCCGGCTGCATCCGCTCTCGGTGGCCGAACTGGGTGGCCACGCAGATGCGCTGGGCGATCTGCTGGCCTATGGTGGCTTCCCCGAGCCGTTCCTGCGTGGCACTGCCCGGTTTAGCCGGCGCTGGTCGCTCATCTACCGAGAGCGCCTGATTCGCGAAGAAGTGACTAGTCTTGAAACCATTTCCGATCTGGGCAAACTTGAATTGCTGGCGATGAGCTTGCCGGCCCGCGTCGGCAGTCCCTTATCGCTCAATGCGCTGCGCGAAGATTTGCAGGTGGCGCATGCCACTGTTGTGCGCTGGGTTGATGTGCTTGAGCGCTTGTACGGAGTGTTCCGCCTTGCGCCGTTTGGAGCACCGATGTTGCGTGCCGTCAAAAAAGAACAAAAACTCTATCTCTATGACTGGAGCGTGGTGCCGGAGCCAGGTGCGCGCTTTGAAAATCTGGTCGCCAATCACCTGCTCAAGTGGGTTGAATATCAAATCGACGTGGAGGGCCGCGCGATGGAATTGCGCTACTACCGTGACAACGACGGGCGGGAGGTGGATTTTGTTATCACCGACAATGGCGCACCACTTAGCTTTATCGAATGCAAGCTCAACGACGCAGCAGTGTCGCCCGCGCTCAGATACCTGCATGCACGGGTGCCGGGAGCCGCAAGCTGGCAAATTTCGGCGCATGGCACGCGGGATTACGTCAGTGCTGATGGCATCCGGGTTGCGCCAGCAGCGCGCTGTCTGGCGGAGTTGGTTTAGGCCGCCGGTTTTTAGGCCGCCGGTTTTTAGGCCGCTGGTTTTTAGGCCGCTGGTTTTTAGGCCAACTGAAGCGCCTCAAGCTCTGCCTGCTTCTCTAGCCATTCGCTCTCAGTCTGCTCCAGATCTTTCGCCAGATAAGCCTGGTCCATCACCAGCGTCTTGAGCTTGTCCTTGTTGGCGTCGTCATACATCGACGGTTCGGCCAGTTGGGCATCGATGGTTTTTTTCTGTGCCGTGAGCTTGGCGAGTTTCTCGTCGAGGCGTTTGATGCGGGTCTCCAGCGGCTTGGTCTGGGCCGAGCGCTGTTGCCGTACATCCGCTTCCCGGCGTTTTTGTTCCTGGCGTTGGGCTGCGCTCACTGGGGCAGTGTCTGTCTTCACGATGGGCTTGGCTGAGGTTTGTTCTGCGCAGTGCGGTGTTGACTGCGCTGCAGCTTTCACCATGACCTGCACGGCAGCCGTCTGGGCCGCCTGGGCAGTCTTGGCCAAGGGCGCGGCAATCTTGTCATCCGGTTTGGCCAATTTGGTTTTGAACAGCCAGTCACGGTAATCATCCAGATCACCGTCAAACTCCTGCAAACTGCCTTCGGCCACGATCATGAACTGATCGGTGGTGGCGCGCAGCAAATGGCGGTCGTGTGACACCAGCACGAGAGTGCCTTCAAACTGCGCCAGTGCTACGGTGAGCGCCTCTCGCGTTTCCAGATCAAGGTGATTGGTCGGCTCGTCCAGCAGCAGCAGGTTGGGGCGCTGCCACGCGATCAGCGCCAGCGCCAGGCGCGCCTTCTCGCCGCCCGAGAACGGCTTGATTGAACTCGTCACCATATTGCCGGGGAAGTTGAAGCCGCCAAGGAAATTGCGCAACTCCTGTTCGCGCACATTGGGGGCGAGCTTGACCATGTGCCACAAGGGCGACTCGTCATGCCGCAGCATCTCGACCTGATGCTGCGCGAAATAGCCGATCACCAGGCCTTTGCCGAAGTGCGCCACGCCATTGACCAGCGGCAGCTCCGCCGCAATGGTTTTAATCAACGTCGATTTGCCGGCGCCATTGACGCCGAGCAATCCGATACGCTGCTCGTTCTGCAATGAAAAATTGATGCCCGACACGATGGTCTTGCGCGATCCGTCGTCGAGCGTGTAGCCTGCCTCGGCAGCGTCGAGCACCAGCAGCGGATTCGGACTGCTGGCCGGTTCGCGAAACTCGAACGAGAACGGCGACGAGGCGTGAATCGGCGCCAGGTCTTCCATCTTGGCCAGCATCTTCATCCGGCTTTGCGCCTGCTTCGCCTTCGAGGCCTTGGCCTTGAAGCGGTCAATGAACGATTGCAAATGGTCGCGCTCGCGCTTCTGCTTCTCGTAGGTGGCCTGATTGAGCACCAGCCCCATCGCGCGCTGCGTCTCAAACTGCGAATAATTGCCGCCGTAGCGCTTGATCTTGCACTGGTCGATATGCACAATCACATTGACCACGCCATCGAGAAAATCGCGATCGTGTGAAATGATGATGAGCGTGCCGGCGTAGCGCTTCAACCACTCTTCGAGCCAGATGATGGCGTCCAAGTCAAGGTGGTTGGTCGGCTCGTCCAGCAGCAACAAATCAGACGGGCACATCAGCGCCTGCCCCAGATTCAAACGCATGCGCCAGCCGCCGGAAAAATGCGCGACCTGCTGCTGCATCTGTTCGAGCGTAAACCCCAGTCCGGTCAACAACTGCTCGGCGCGCGAACGCACCGTGTAGGCATCGGCGTCGGCCAGCAAACCATGCAATTCGCCGATGCGCTCGCCCTCGACCGCGTGGCGGTCGTGGTCATCGTGCGTGGCGTCCTGTGCTTCGAGCGCTGCCAATTCCGCCTCCAGCCCGCGCAAGGTGCTGTCGCCATCGATCACATAGTCAAGCGCGGTGCGGTCGAGCGCCGGCGTCTCCTGCGCCACATGCGCCATGCGCCAATGCGCCGGAATATCAAAATCGCCACCGTCGGCATGCAGGTGGCCCATCATCAGCGCAAACAGACTCGACTTGCCGGAGCCATTGGCCCCGATCAAGCCGACGCGCTCGCCCGGGTTGAGCGCGACATCAACGCCCTGCAACAAGGGCTTGGTGCCACGGATAAGGGTCAGGTTTTGAAGGCGGATCATAGTGTGATAAAACTTGCGTTCGCCGCGCGGGGGGATCAGAGCAATACCGGCACCGGCGCGCAGCACGTCCAGCGGGAGGGCAACCCGCCATTTTACGTTGAGGGGAGCGCAAAACATGGCACACGTCACAGTCGTGATGAATCCAAAAGGCGGCGTCGGCAAATCGACCATCGCCACCAACCTCGCAGGCTACTTCGCCAATCGCGGCAAGTCGGTGATGCTGGGCGACGTCGACAAGCAACAGTCAGCGCGCGAGTGGCTCAAGCTGCGCCCCGCCACCGTGCCGCCGATTCAAAGCTGGGACATCGAAGCCGGCAAACCCGCCAAGCTGCCCAAAGGCACGACGCACGCCGTAATCGACACCCCGGCAGGCCTGCACGGCAAGCTGATTGACACGGTGATCAAAAACGCCCACCGCGTCATCGTGCCGTTGCAAGCCTCGATGCTCGACATCCTCGCCACCAAAAGTTTTCTCGAAGCGCTCGCCAACGACAAGGCGGTGCGCGACAGCGACGCACTGGTCGGCGTGGTCGGCATGCGCGTCGACTCGCGCACCCGCTCATACGATGAATTGCAGCGCTTTCTCGAAGGCCTCGGGCTGCCGGTGCTTGGCAATTTGCGCAACACGCAGAACTATGTGCAGCTTGCGGCGCGCG
>JANOYK010000793.1:0-1547 GCA_031428855.1 Burkholderiales bacterium
GAGCAGATGCTCAAGCAGGGCCAGGTGGACGGTATCTTCGGTTACATCAATACGATCTGGTTTTCGGCCAAGGCGGTCGGCCTCGACCCCGAGAAAGACCTGCGCTTCATCAACTACGGCGACCACGGCCTCGACCTCTACAGCAACGCCATCGTGGTCTCGAAGCAACTGGCGAAGGACCATCCGAACGCGGTCAGGGGTTTTTTGAAAGCCATCAATCGCGCCATCGGCGACACGCTGGCCAATCCGGATGCCGCGATGGACACGGTGCTCAAACGCGAGCCGCTGGTCAAGCGCGACATCGAAAAGGAACGCCTGATCGCGACGCTGAAGGAAGAGATGGGAGCGCCCGAGATCGGCAAGATCGGCCTCGGTGACGTGACCGACGAGCGCCTCGACCGCACCATCAACGTGGTGGTCGAAGCCAATGCCCTGACGCGCAAACCTGCCAAGGAGGAAGTGTTTTCGCGCGCCTTCCTGCCGCCGCGCGCCGACCGCCCGAGCAAGCTCACCATCGCCGCCGGCAAATAAGGCGCGACGCACATGGATCTGCAACTCAAGGGCAAGGTCACGATCATCACCGGCCCGGCCAAAGGCATGGGCGCGGCGATCAGCCTCGCGTTTGCGCGCGAAGGCGCACACCTGGCCCTCGCCGGACGCGATGTCGCCGCCATCGAGCCGGTGGCGGCCGCAGCACGCGCCCTCGGCGTCAAGGTGCTGGTGGTGCCCTGCGATGTCACCGACGCCGCCGCTTGCGCGCAACTCGCGCAACAGGCCGCCACGCTCGGCGACGGCATCGATATCCTGGTCAACGTGGCCGGCGGCTCCGGGCCGATCGGCAAAACCGGCTGGGACACCACGCCGGCCGAGTTCGACCAGATCATCGAGCTCAACATGAAGGGCTGCTTCAACACCATGCGTGCGGTGCTGCCCGGCATGATCGCAAAAAAAGGCGGCAAGATCGTCAACGTCGGCGGAACTTTCGGCATGCGCGGCCGCGCCGGGCGCATGGCCTATTCGGCCTCCAAGTGGGGCCTGCGCGGCATCACCAAGAGTTTCGCGCTCGAAGCCGGCCCGTACGGCATCAACGTCAACAATGTCGCCCCCGGCATGGTCGACGGCCCGCGCTTTCGCGACAAGGTGTGTGCCGACATGGCCAAAAAACTCGGCATTACGCCGGAACAAGCGGCCGAGCGCCACGCCGCCGATTACGCATTGAAACGCGTCACCAACGACACCGACGTCGCCAACGCCTGCCTGTTCATGGCCTCCGACGTGTCGCGCCAGATCACCGGCGTCGACCTGCCGGTTGACGGCGGCTGGGCGATGCTCTAAGGAAACACTGAATAAGCCCGTATGTAACCAATGACCCTTTTGCTACGCGCTGAATCGATTCATCACTTCGTGCGCAAGTCCGCATTTCAGGGGCTTATTCAGCGTTTTTCAACCTCACTGGAACAGATCCATGCAACAACCCGTTGACCTCGTCATCCATGGCGGTAAAGTCGTCTCCGACCAGTCGGTGATCGAAGCGAGTATCGCGATTC
>JANOYK010000794.1:0-3980 GCA_031428855.1 Burkholderiales bacterium
TCCGTGGTCGGCGCGGTGTTTGGCATTGGGCTCATCATCCTCGCGCGCCGGGGCCGGGAGGTGCCGATGCCGTTCGGGCCGTATCTGGCTTGCGCCGGATTCATCGCGCTGATCTGGGGGCAGGAATTGACACGTCTGTATCTTGGGGTCATTTGATGCCGGTGACTACTAAGAGCGGAGATGCCATCCCCGGCAACCACCTTGCTGGCAGCCCCGGCCGCACATTTACAGTCGGCCTCACCGGCGGCATCGGCAGCGGTAAATCGACGGTCGCGCGCGAGTTTGAAGCGCGCGGCATTCACGTGGTGGACGCCGACGCCATTGCACACCGGCTGACTGCACCTGGCGGCCTGGCGATTGATGCCATCCGCGCCGCATTCGGCCCCGCATTCATCGGCGCAGACGGAGCACTCGACCGGGCGCGGATGCGCGCGCACGTCTTTGCCGATCCGGCGCAACGCGCGCGGCTCGAAGCGATTCTCCATCCGCTCATCAGGGCAGAGACCACGCGTGAAGCGGACACCGCCACCTCACCCTACCGCATCCTGATGATGCCGCTGCTGGTGGAGTCGCGTGCGCGTGACCCGGCTTGGCGCAGCCGCTTCGACCGCATCCTGGCGGTCGATTGCAGCGAAGCGGTGCAGATCGAGCGCGTCATGGCGCGCAGCGGATTGACCGAAGCAGCGGTGCGCGCCATCATGGCAACCCAGGCATCGCGTGCAGAGCGCCTGGCCGCAGCCGACGATGTGATCGGCAACGATGGCAGCCTGCCGCAAATGGCCGCGAGCATCGCGCCACTGCACCAGCGCTATCTTGCGCTGGCCGGCGCACTCACCCGCCCGCCTGCCGCCGCGACATAATCTGGTGGTTGAATCTGGTGGTTAAAGCTGGTGGTTCAATCCGATTGTCAAATCAGATTGTCAAAGCCAAGGCCATGCCTCACAATCCGCCATCCGAGTGACTCAAGGCTGAATCAAGGCTGACCAAGGTGCCAGGCCCCTGCGGTGATCGTCTACGAAT
The DNA here is from genome assembly GCA_031428855.1 of Burkholderiales bacterium. Classification (GTDB taxonomy): domain Bacteria; phylum Pseudomonadota; class Gammaproteobacteria; order Burkholderiales; family JAEUOS01; genus CANJDH01. The sequence continues at coordinate 1,021 of JANOYK010000794.1, forward strand.
ATCCCCTATCCGAACGCATCCGCACTTTTCTGCGGCTGGAAGATTTGTTCGACAAAGCGAGGCATTTTGTCGCCTCGCAGCACTCTCTCGACCATCACGCTGCCCTGATTTCGATTTTCGATATTCTGGAGGTGGCCGGCCGCGCGGACCTCAAGTCCGATTTACTGCAGGAACTGGAACGCCAGCGTCAGATGCTCAACTCGTTCCGCGGCAGCCCCGACGTGGCCCAGGATACGCTCACCCGCATCCTCGCCGACATCGAGGAAACCCGCACCGCACTCGCTGCCAACACCGTCAAGACCGGACAGCACCTGCGCGAAAACGAATGGCTGATGAGCATCAAGAACCGCACCGGCATCCCCGGCGGTGCCTGCCAGTTTGATCTACCCTCGTATCACTACTGGCTGCACCGGCCGCCAGCGGCCCGTCAGGCCGACCTGAACGCCTGGCTCGCCCCCATGCTGCCGCTGCAGGCCGGCTTGGGGATTGTGCTCAAGCTGTTGCGCGACAGCGGCAAGCCGGCCTCCTACACCGCCACCCAAGGCCAGTTCCAACAGATGCTGGCCGGCCGCACTGCCCAGCTGGTGCGTATCCGGCTCGACAGCGAACTCTCGGTAACGCCGGAAATCAGCGCCAACAAATACGCGCTGATGGTGCGTTTTACCGTGCCCGGCAGTGATTGGGCCAGCCAAACACGCGCGCGCCAAGCCGAGGCCAACGTGCCGTTCGAGCTCACGTTCTGCAATTTGTAAAAGCAGTCAAGCCCGCGCCATGGCCGCCACCGTCGCCTGCCCCACTTGCGCTGCCGATGTCGTGTGGGAGCCATCAAATCCTTACCGCCCATTTTGCAGCGAACGCTGCAAGCTGATTGATCTGGGCGCATGGGCAGACGAGAGCTACCGCGTGCCGGTCAAGGAAGAACCAGACCCTGGAAGCAGCAACCCATCGGCCTGACCGGCCCGCCCGCCGGGGTCCACCCTGCACGCCGGATCAATCCGCCAGCCGCAGCAGAATGATGCTCCAAGAACCGCTCCCACCAACGGTTTCAGGCTGATGGTTTCAGGCCGAGCCCGGTCAGCTTAAGATATTTCTGATGTAATTGGGCTGGCGTTTCAGCCCATGCCGGGTCGAGCGGAATGCAATCGACCGGACACACCTTGACACATTGCGGCGCATCGTAGTGGCCCACGCACTCGGAGCATTAGGCCGGATCGATTTCGTAAATCTCCGCGCCCAGTGAGATCGCCTGGTTCGGGCATTCCGGTTCGCACACATCGCAATTGATGCAGCGGTCGGTAATCATCAGCGCCATGCGGATCCCCGGTGCCGGCAGCGCGGTTCGCGCTGGTTATCGCGCATTGTTTCGCCCCGGTTCACCCATCTTCTCACCAGCCCTCACGCGCATCTACGGACGCGCCGTCTTGCCCAGCTTCTGATCGAGCCAGCGCTTGACCGAGGGCGACACGAACGCCGACACATCACCGCCGAGCGAGGCGATTTCACGCACCAAGGTGGCCGAGATAAATTGAAAATTTTCCGATGGCGTCATGAACACGGTCTCGACATCGGGCAGCATTTTGCGGTTCATGCCGGCCAGCTGGAACTCGTATTCAAAATCGGACACAGTGCGCAGGCCGCGCAAAATCACCTGCGCCTTGTGCTGACGCACAAAGTCGATCAGCAGGCCGCGAAACGCCTCGACCTTGACGTTCGGATAGGGCGCGAGCGCTTCGCGCGCGATGGCGAGGCGCTCATCGAGCGTAAACAGCGGGCGCTTGGAGCTGCTGTCGGCGACCGCTACCACCACTTCTTCATACAGCCCGGACGCGCGCCGGAACAGATCTTCGTGGCCATGCGTGAGGGGATCGAACGTACCTGGATACACTGCTTTAACCATGTTGATCTGCTTTCAATAGTTGGAAGAACACCTGGCCTGCTTTGCCCGATTTGACAATGCCAAATGGTGGCGGCGGCTGGAGCGCGCTGCCGCTCTCGGCATACACCACACCGGTTGGGGTCAATGCGGCGCGCAACCCCGGCCACAGTCTGGCAAACCAGTCTTCGCGGAACGGCGGGTCACAAAAAATCAGGTCGAACACCGGGCCGCAGGTCTGCAAAAATTGTAGCGCATCACCTGCGCCAATCTTGAGACGCGGCGCGGCCTGCAGCGCGGCGGCGTTGTGCGACAGCGCCGCGCGCACGCGTGCATCGGACTCAACCATCACCACTGATGCGGCATTGCGCGACAAGGCCTCGAAGCCGAGCGCGCCTGATCCCGCAAATAAATCCAGGCACACCTTGCCAGTGAGGTCTTGCCCGAGCCAGTTGAATACGGTTTCACGCACGCGGTCAGAGGTGGGCCGCAAATCGGGCAAACCGGGAAAGCGAAGCACACGGCTGCGCCAAGCACCGCCGATGATGCGCACGCGGCCCTCCGGCAGGGTGGCTTTGCTGCTCACTGGCCCGGCGCGCCCACGATCACGGTCGAAAATTGTTCCGGCTTGACGCGCCGTTTCATCGCACTGCGAATGTCTTCGACCGTGACCCTCTCGACGTTCGCACTCCAGGTGTCAAGATAGTCGAGCGGCAGGCCGTAGAAACCGATCACCGCAAGGTTGTCGAGAATCTTGCGGTTGCTGTCGATGCGCAGCGCGAAGCCGCCCACGAGGTTGTCTTTGGCCGCGCGCAGTTCTTTGGCGCTGGGCCCTTGTGCGACGTACCCGGCAATGACTTGACGCATTAGCGCGAGCGCGTCGTTGGCCTGCTCTTTTTTGGTTTGCAGGCCGGCCTGAAACGGGCCTTCCTGTCCGAGCGGCGAGAAGTAGCTGTAGACGCTGTAGGCGAGGCCGCGCTTTTCACGCACCTGCTCCATCAGACGCGAGACAAAACCGCCGCCGCCGAGAATGTAGTTGCCCACCGTGAGCGCGAAGAAATCCGGATCACCGCGCTTGAGCACCGCA